>DAIQRN010000013.1:0-15725 GCA_036786185.1 Acidovorax sp.
GCCGCCATCTCGCCCAGCAGCTCGCTCACCGCTGCGGGGTAGGCGCCCGTGCCGGTGTTGCTGGCGCGGCGGCGCAGGATTTCCGTCCACGCATCGGTCAGGCGCACGATCATGCCGCGCACCGGCAGGCCATCAAAGAGAAACTTGTGAAGTTCAGACACGCAGGGGGGTTCCAGAAAATGCCGGCCGATCAGCCGATTTTGCGCAGGCCGTTGCGAAAACGTCGCGCGTTGTCCATGTAATGCAGGGCGCTCTGGCGCAGTCCTTCGATCTGCTCGGGCGTCAGTTCACGCACCGCCTTGGCGGGGCTGCCGATGATCATGGAGCCATCGGGAAACTCCTTGCCCTCGGTGACCAGCGCACCCGCGCCCACCAGGCAGTTCTTGCCGATCTTGGCACCATTGAGCACGATGGCGCCAATGCCGATCAGCGACTCGTCGCCAATGGTGCAGCCGTGCAGCATCACCTGGTGGCCCACCGTCACGCGCTCGCCCACCACCAGGGGCTGGCCCAGGTCGGCATGCAGCACGCTCGCATCCTGGATGTTGGAGCCCGCGCCGACGGTGATGCTGTCGGTATCACCCCGGACCACGGCACCAAACCACACGCTGGCGTCCTCGCCCAGCACCACATTGCCCATGACCTGGGCGCTGTCGGCCACCCAGGCCGATGCCGCCATCTGTGGCGCCACGCCATCGAGTTCGTAAATCGCCATACAAAAGTCTCCGTGGATGCAGGCTGCAGGGCCTGCGTTTGGAAAAGGGGGAAAGGCCAACCGGTGGCTGCGCACGCACGCGCAGCCCATGGACAACGGCCTAGAATTGTAAAGATGGAGCTTCGCCACCGTGCACTGCAGGTCTTGTGCCTTGCAGACCCTGAACAAAAAGCGGCTGCAGCGCTTACCCTGTATGCGCAAGCAGCTACTCTTTCAATAGCACAAGACACCCCGCCCCTGCCCGACGGCGCCCAGGACCTACCGGGCCGTCCGGCGCGGCCCGAGCTGCTGCGCCACACCGCCGTGGCCCGGCGCTCGCCCGCCACGCCCGAGGGCCGGGCGGTGTTGATCCATGCCATTGCGCACATCGAGTTCAACGCCATCAACCTGGCGCTGGATGCGGTCTGGCGTTTTGGCGGCATGCCGCGCCAGTACTACCTGGACTGGATGCTGGTGGCCGCCGAGGAGGCCAAGCACTTTCGGTTGCTGCGCGAGCACCTGCGCAGCCAGGGGCGCGACTACGGTGACTTTCCGGCCCACCAGGGCCTGTGGACGATGTGCGAAAAGACCGGCCACGACATCCTGGCGCGCATGGCCCTGGTGCCGCGCACGCTGGAGGCGCGCGGGCTGGATGCCACACCGCAGATCCAGGCCAAGCTGCGCCAGGTGGGCACGCCCGACGCGCTGGCGGCTGTGGAGATCCTCGACGTGATCCTGCGCGACGAGGTGGGCCATGTGGCCATTGGCAACCACTGGTACCGCTGGCTGTGCGAGCGCGCGGGACTGGACCCGGAGGCCCACTATGGCGTGCTGGTGCGCCAGTACGAGGCCCCGCGCCTGAAACCGCCCTTCAATGAAGCCGCCCGCCGCCGCGCCGGGTTTACCGACAACGAGCTGCGCTGGCTGCAGCAGATCGGCTGACTACCGGCACAGACGACCCCGACTTTTACAATGCAGCGCGCTAGCCACCGCAGGCGCTGCTTTGCCCGATACTCTTACCATGACCTCATCCACCGTTCTTGCTCCCCCGCCACCCGGCAGCGCGTCCCCCGTCGCGATGATCGCGCGGCAGGCCATCGTGAATGCGCAGCAGATGGTGGTGGGCTACGAGCTGTTCAACCGCTCGCGCACGGGCGCCGACCACACGGCCGCCACCGACGTGATCCTGGTCTTCACGGCGCTGTCGCATGCAGGCACGGAAGAACTGGTGGGCAAGAAGCAGATCTTCGTCAACTGCACGCATGAAAGCCTCTCGGGTGGCCACCTGGAGTTGGTGGATCCGGACAAGGTGGTGCTGGAAATTCCGCCCCTGGGCCACACGGCAGCTGAAGAGGTGGCCACCCGCATGCCCATCCTGGCGGGGCTGCGCGAGCGGGGCTTTCACCTGGCCTTCAATCACACGGTGCTGCAGTCGGCCTACGCGCCCTGGCTGCCGCTGGCCGACTACATCAAGCTGGATCTGTCTGTGCTGGCCCCCGACCAACTGGCGGTGCTGATCAGCTACGCCGGGCGCCATTCACAGGCCGAGCTGATCGCCGAGAAGGTGGAAACAGCCCAGCAGTACGACATGGTGTCCAGCCAGGGCGTGCAGATGTTCCAGGGATATTGGTTTGCGCGCCCCTCCCTGGTCGAGACCAAGCTGCTGGCGCCAGCCCAGGCCAGCATCATTGAGCTCATCAACCAGGTGCGCAAGCAGGCCAGCACGGACGACATCGAGGCCACCCTCAAGAAAGACGCGGGCCTGGCCTTCAACCTGCTGCGCCTCATGAATTCGGCCGGCCTCGGCATGACGCGCGAGATCACGTCCTTTCGCCATGCCGTGATGCTCATGGGCCTCAAGCGCCTGTTCCGCTGGGCCGCGCTGCTGCTGACCGCTGCACGCACCGGGGGCACGCCTTCGTCAGTGGGCCAGACCGCCGTGGTGCGTGGACGGCTCATGGAGTTGCTGGCCATGGAAACCCTGCCCCCCGAAGAGGCCGACCTGGCCTTCGTGGTAGGCATCTTCTCGCTGCTTCCGGTCATGCTGTCGATGCCCATGGAATCCGCACTGGGCCTGCTGAACGTGCCCGAGCCCGTGGCTGCGGCCCTGTTGCGCCGCGAAGGTTTCCTGGGCGACCTGCTCACCCTGGCTGAGGCCTGCGAGTCCAGCGACGATGCGTCCTTTGACCGCACGGCCGGGCTGCTGCACCTCTCCAGCCAGCAGATCAACCTGGCCCACCTGCAGGCACTGGCCTGGGCAGACCACCTGGGCGAATGACCGCCCGGGGCCGTGCGCGCCCAACGGCACTGGGCCCGCGTGACGGTGCGGTCTAGAATCACTGGCACGCCCGCCCACACCCTCTCCGCAGACCCCATGTCCAGCACACCAGAACAAGACACAGCCACCGCCGCCGCAACCGCCCCCACGGTGGACCCCGTGGACGAGAACATCGCCATCATTGCGCGCCAGGCCATCGTGGACGACACGCGCACCGTCTATGGCTACGAGCTGTTTGACCGCTCCACCGCCTCCGACGCGCACACCGCAGCCAGCGATGCCGCCCTGCTCTTCAATGCCCTGTCCTATGCGGGCACCGAGGCCCTGGTCGGCAAGAAGATGGTGTTCATCAACTGCACGCACGACAGCCTCTCGGGCGGCCACCTGGAGCTGATCCACCCCGACAAGGTGGTGCTGGAGGTCCCACCCCTGCCCGACGGCGCCACGCCCGAAGAGATCGAGGGCCGCGTGCCCACGCTGGAATCCCTGCGCGCACGGGGTTTCCGCCTGGCGTTTGACCAGCAGGCGCTCAAGCGCGCCTACACCAGTTGGCTGCCTCTGGCGGCTTTCATCAAGCTCGACATGCTGGCCTTCAAGCCCGAGCTGGCCGGGCCGCTCGTCAAGTTCGCCACCGCCCACAGCAAGGCCACGCTGGTAGCCGAAAAGGTCGAAACCGCCGAACAGTACGAGCTGATGCGCGGCCTGGGCGTGAAGCTGTTCCAGGGCTACTGGTTCGCACAGCCCGCGCTGGTCAAGGCCACCACCATCCGCCCGTCGCAAGCCACCATCATCCAGCTCATCAACCTGGTGCGCAAACAGGCCAGCACGGCCGAGATCGAAGACCTGCTCAAGAAAGACCCCACGCTGTCTTTCAACCTGCTGCGCTTCATCAACTCGTCGGGCTTTGGCCTGTCGTGCGAGATCACGTCCTTTCGCCACGCCGTGATGATCCTGGGCCTGAAAAAGCTGTTCCGCTGGGCTGCCCTGCTCATGACCACCACGCGCGCCGGTGGCGCGCCGCCCGCCGTGGGCCAGACCGCCGTGGTGCGCGGCCGCCTGATGGAGCTGCTGGCGGCCGAGCTGCTGCCCAAGGAAGAATGCGACAACGCCTTTGTGGTGGGCGTGTTCTCGCTGCTGGACACCATGCTGGGCGTGCCCATGGAGAAGGCTCTGGCATCCGTGGCCCTGCCCGAGCCCGTGATGGACGCCCTGCTGCGCGGCACCGGCGTGTTCGCACCGTTCCTGGAGCTGACCCGTGCCTGCGAAAGCGGTGACGAAGTGGCCTTTGCCAAGAACGCCGACGCGCTGCACCTGTCCAACCGCCAGGTGAACTGGGCCCACCTGCAGGCGCTGACCTGGGCAGAGAGCCTGAACGAGGAATAGCCCCGCCCCGTTCTGTTCCGCCCCGAAAACAGACAGGCCTTGGATCACCAAGGCCTGTTTTGCTTGAGGCCTGCTTTCCCGGCCTCCCCTGAAATCGGCTACGCCCGCACTCTGCCGCGCGAGATGGGGCGAGCACTTCGCACGCGCGCCTGGGATGCACCCGGCTCGGGCGGGGCAAGCAACTCCAGCACCGAAACGCCCAGTCCATGCGCCAATCCGTGCAATGCGGTCAACGTAGGGTTGGCTTGCCCCGATTCGATGCGACTCAAATAGGTACGAAACATTTCGCAGCGCTCGGCCAACTCTTCCTGCGTCATGCCCTTGCCCGCACGCAATTCCTTGACCTTTTGGCCAAGAAGTACACAAGGGTTAGAGGGCTGCAGTACCGCCCTCGCAATGTCAACAATGTGCTCTTATTAATACACACACTGATTCATACAATAAACTGTAAGAATGCTTACAATCATCCGTGCAATTGACATTCATCAATACCCGTCAGTGCATTGATTTTTTGACGCATATCAAGTCATCGGTATGATGTAAGAGCCGGTTCAGAATGCCCACATACACTTGACGAAAGTCAACGCATATTGGTAAATACCCTTGCAAGAAATGCCCCATACTTTTCAGCGTCGCAAGGATTTTCTTTCCCTCACGCCCGAAGACGAGCGCGCCCTCCGAGACCTGCATGGAGCACTCGGTAAAGAGGCACCCGGCTTCGTCGATGGCTTTTACCGCCACCTGCTGTCGTTCCCCGAGATGCAGACGCTCATTCCGGACGAGACAGCACTGGAGAGGCTCAAGCAGCTCCATATTCGCTATTTCAGCAACCTGACGGTCGGCACCTACAACGAAGACTACGGAGAAGACCGTCGGCACGTGGGGCTGGCGCATGCCCGCATCGGCCTGTCACCGGGCTGGTACCTGGGCGGCTACAGCCACTATCTCACCGAACTTTTACCTCGGCTCGATCGCCTGCCCGGCCTGCGCGATACGGGCTCCACCACCGCCATGCAGGCGCTCATCAAGGTGGTGTTCTTGGACATGGGCATCGCCATCGACAGCTATATTGCGCAGCGCGACGGGCTCATCGCCGACCTGCGCGAGCGCGAGCAGCTCACCCGCGATTTGCTGCGCGCCCAGGAGCGCATGGAAAAGCTGGCGTTCTTTGACGCCCTGACCGGCCTGCCCAACCGCACCCATGGCATGGATCTGGCCCAACGGCTTCTGGACGCTGCGGGCCAGCAGGGCCGGGAGGCCGCCGTGCTGTTCGTTGACCTCGACCGCTTCAAGGAGATCAACGACACGCAAGGCCATGCGGTGGGCGACCGCGTGCTCACGACGGTGGCGCACCACTGCCAGCGTCTCATCGGTGACGATGGCGTGCTGGCCCGCCTGGGGGGTGACGAGTTCATGTTCGTGCGCATGCACAGCCCCACCGAAGATGGCTGCGACGCCCTGGCCCTGGCAGAGAACATTTGCGGCACGCTGGGCCGCCCTATGACAACAGATGATCTGCGCTTCGAAGTGGGCGCGAGCGTCGGCGTGGCCTTGTACCCTCAACACGGTCAGGCCCTGGATGAGCTGCTGCGGCGCGCAGACATCGCCATGTACCGCGCCAAAATGCAAGGCGGTGGCCACCACCTGCTGTACAACGTGGACATGGGCCTCCAGCTGCAGCGACGCATTGCCGTAGCGGCACGGCTGGATAAAGCCCTGGCCGTTGGCCGCCTGACCCAGCACTACCAGCCCGAGGTGGTTCTTGACACCGGCCAGTTGTGCGGCGTGGAGGCCCTGGCGCGCTGGCACGACGAGGAATGGGGCTGGGTCAGCCCGGCGGAGTTCATCCCCGTGGCCGAGGAGCGCGGCCTCATCATCGCGCTGGGCGACTGGAGCCTGGACACCGCAGCCCGCCAATGGCGCGCCTGGCACGACGCCGGTGTGACGCCGCCAACCACGATTGCGGTCAACGTCTCGGCCGCGCAAATGATGAGCGACGGTTTCGCCGAGCGCGCCCTGGCCATTGTGCGAGCACACAACGTCAGCCCTCTGGCGATCGAGCTGGAAATCACCGAATCCGCCCTGATGCACGAACCTGCCAAGGCCCGCCGCGTGGCTGCGCGCCTGGTGGAGCGGGGGTTCACCCTGTCCATCGACGACTTCGGCACGGGCTATTCGTCGCTGGCACGGCTGCAGAACTTTCCCGTCTCGCGGCTCAAGATCGACATGTCCTTTGTGCAAGGCATGACCACCAACCCGGACAGCCTGGCCATCGTGACCGCAGTCATTGGCCTGGCCCGCGCGCTGCAGTTGCGCACCGTGGCTGAAGGCGTTGAGTCACAAGACCAGATCGACAAGCTGCGCAGCCTGCAGTGCGACGTGGCCCAAGGCTACTTTTTTGCCAAGGCCTTGCCCGCTGCCGATCTGGAACGCGACTGGCTCTCCCGGCCCTCCCGCTGACCCCTCACCGAAAGGACACGCCATGCGGATCAATCAGCCCGTCACCACCACCGAGTTCATGTTCGCCGAGCGGGACACCCTGGTGTCCGTCACCGACACCAAGGGCCGGATCACCTACTGCAACCCCGCCTTCGTCTATGTGAGCGGCTTCGTGCACGAAGAGCTGCTGGGCCAACCCCACAACCTGATCCGCCACCCGGACATGCCAGCCGAGGCTTTCCGCGACCTGTGGGACACCATTGTCGCAGGCCTGCCGTGGACGGGGCTGGTGAAAAACCGCCGCAAGAACGGCGACTTCTACTGGGTGCAGGCCAACATCACCCCGCTGCGCGACGGCACGCAGGTGACGGGTTTCCTGTCGGTGCGCACCCTGCCCACGCGCGAGCAGGTGCAGGCGGCCGACGCCCTGTACGCCCAAATGCGCGCCGAAGCGCAGACCGGGCATACCGTGCACACACTGCACCGCGGCACCGTGCAACGCCAAAACTTTGCCGGGCGCCTCGTGCGGCTGCTGCGCCCCTCCACCACGGTGCGCCTGGGGCTGGTGCAGGCGATCCCGGTGGCCCTGGCCGTGCTGCCCGCCAGCCTTGGCGCGCCCTGGTGGGTCACGGGCGGCGTGGCGCTGCTGGCCATCGCGGCATCGGCCCTGGCGGCACGCGCCCTGGCCATTGCACCGCTGAAAGAGCTGGTGCACGACGCCAACCAGCTCGCGTCGGGCGACCTCACGCACGTCGTGCACACCGGTGCCAGCGGCAGCGTGGGCGAGTTGCAGCGCGCGCTGTTTCAGCTCAGCGTGAACCTGCGCACGGTGGTGGGCGACGTGCGCCAAGAAATCGAGCACCTGGAGACGGCGGTGCAGGAGATCGCCAGCGGCAACAACGATCTTTCCGCCCGCACCGAAACGCAGGCCAGCAGCCTGGAGCAGACGGCGGCATCCATGGAGCAGATCAACAGCACGGTGCAAAACAGTGCCGCATCCGCCAGCCGGGGCGCACGCTTTGCGCAAGAAACCTCCGACATCACCCAGCGCAGCAACGACGCCGTGCTGGCCGTGGGCGAGACCATGCAGGGCATTGCCGAATCGTCGCGGCACATCGAAGACATCGTGCAGCTCATCGAAGGCGTGGCCTTTCAGACCAACATCCTCGCGCTCAATGCGGCCGTGGAGGCCGCACGCGCAGGCGAGGCCGGGCGCGGCTTTGCCGTGGTGGCCGCCGAGGTGCGCACCCTGGCCGCACGCACCGCGCAGTCGGCGCGCGACATCAAACGCCTGATTGGCGAGTCCGCCGAGCGGGTGGCCACTGGCGCCACCGTGGCCAGCCAAGCGGGCGACCGCATGGCCGAGGCGCTGCAGGCGGTGCAGCGGGTCAGCGCCGTGCTGGGCGAGATCAGCACCGCCGCCACCGAGCAGCAAATGGGCATCTCCCAGGTGAACGAGGCCGTGGCCCACATGGACTCCATCACCCAGCAGAACGCCGCCATGGTCGAAGAGCTGGCCGCCGCCGCGCAATCGCTGCACGGCCAAGTGCGCGGCGTGAGCGACACCATGCGCCTGTTCCGGCTGCAGCGCGGTGACGTATCGCTCTCGCAAATTGACGCCGTAGCACTGCGCCGCGCTGCGCACCCTCAGCAGTTGCTGGACGCCTGAACCCTTGACACCCACCTGAATGCAAGACACCTCACCCGCCTTTTCCTCACCGTGCCTGGTTTCTGATGGTTTTGGCGTTGCCTTTGGGCAGCGCGTCATTCTGGCGGAGCTGGATTTCTCCTTGCCACCCCAGGGAGTCACTGCGCTGCTGGGGCCGGTGGGCTCGGGCAAATCCACGCTGCTGCGCACGCTGGCCGGCCTGAACGACGCGCACCCGCGTTTTCAGCACTGGGGCCAGGTTCTCTACCAAGGCCAGCCCCTGGGGGCCGCGCCCCGCCCGCGGCTGGTGCAACAACATGCGCGGCTCATGATGGCATCCACCCTGGATGCGCTGGCCGAGCATGTGCGCACGCGCCTGGGCCTGGCCCCCGGCGAACTGCGGGCCTGGTGCGCTGCGTATGTCGAGCGCATGGGTTTCCCAGAGCTCACCCCATTGCTGGGGCAGCCCACCATGGAGCTCTCGCCCCTGCACCAGCGCGCCGTGGCCATCCTGCGCGAGGCAGCCGCAGCCCCCGCGCTGCTGCTGGTGGACGAGCCCACCGCCGACCTCAGCGACTACGAGGCCTATCTGCTGCTGGAGCTATTGCGCAAGGTGGGCGAAGCAACCGCCGTGCTGCTGGTGCTGCACAACCAAAAGCACGCCCACCAGGCCGCCCAGCACATGCTGCTGCTGGCCGGTGGCCGCGTGCAAGAGGCCCGCGCGATGGAGGACTTCCTGCTGGCCCCGCAGTCCGCCGCAGGCCAGCAGTTTGTGGCCACGGGCAGCTGCGCCCTGCCCGCCCCCGATGCCGACCCCACCATGCTGGCCGACGACGCACCCCTGCCGCCGCCGCTGCCGCCCGCAGCCCTTGCGGCGGTGTCGGCCACGGCCCTGAACACCGCAGACGATGCGGCAGATGCCCCGCCCTGCGCCCCGGCCAGCCGTGGCCCCAACGGCTTCGCCTGGCTGGTGCCGGGGCGCTTGGCAGGCACCCCCATGCCGGGGGTGGTCAACGCCATCGGCCACGACCTGGCCTTGCTGCGCCGCTGCGGCATCACCACGCTGATCACCCTGACCGAAAACGATCTGCCCCAGGAGCCACTGGCCCAGCACGGCCTGAAAAACCTGCACCTGCCCATCCGCGACCGTGAGCCGCCCACGGTGGCGCAAATCCAGATGCTGCTCAAGCGCATGGAAATGCTGCTGAACAAGGGCGAAGTGCTGGCCGTGCACTGCCTGGCCGGGATTGGCCGCACCGGCACGGTGCTGGCCGCATGGCTGGTGCGCGAGGGCCTGACCGCCAGCGAGGCACTGCGCCGCGTGCGCCTGATCGACCACCAATATGTGCAAAGCACAGAGCAGGAGTCCTTCCTGCAGGCGTACGAAGACGCCATTTTGCGTAAACTGATTTAACCCCCCAACCCTTTTTGAAAGACAAGAAACCATGTCCCTCGATGCTGCACTCAACAAAGCCGCCTCCCTCGTTCCTGAATGCCTGGCCGCAGGTTATGTGGATACTGAATCCGGAATGCTGCTGGCCATCAAAACGGTGGATTCGCACCCACGTGAAGTCATCGACCTAGTGGCTGCCGCCACAGCCGACCTGTTCAACGGCCCCAACGTGTCGATGATCGAACGCATGTTCAAAAAGTCGCGCGGGGTGGCCGACGACGGGCACCACTACTTCCAGGAAATCATCGTCAACAGCGACAACCTGATCCACGTCTTTCTGCGCGGCAAGATCAACCCCGAGTACGTGGCCGTTTTCGTGTGCCGCCGCACGGCCAACCTGGGCATGGCCCTGACCAAAGCCCGTATCGCCATGCCGGACCTGGAAGCTGCGCTTTGATTTTGCTATCTATTTAATAGCTCCTAGCGCTTATTACATAAGCGCTAGAGGTCATTTAGACCAAAAATTATCCACGCGGATGGTGCTGCGAGTGCAGCACCTTGAGCCGCTCACGCGCCACGTGGGTGTAGATGGTGGTTGTGGAAATGTCGGCGTGCCCCAGCAGCAGCTGCACCACGCGCAGGTCTGCGCCGTGGTTGAGCAGGTGCGTGGCGAAGGCATGGCGCAGGGTGTGGGGCGACAGCGGGGCCGTGATGCCCGCCACCTGCGCCCATTTCTTGACGATGACCCAGAACATGACGCGCGTCATGCCGCTGCCGCGCTGGGTCACGAACAGGTCGTCCGTCTGCTGCCCCGCCAGGATGGCGCCGCGCGCCTCCTGCAGGTAGCGCTCCAGCCACTGGCGGGCTTCGTCGCCAAACGGCACCAGGCGCTCCTTGCTGCCCTTGCCCATCACCCGCAGCACGCCCTCGGCCAGTCCGAGCTGGTAGGTTTTCAGGGTGACCAGTTCACTCACGCGCAGGCCGCTGGCATACATCAACTCCAGCATGGTGCGGTCGCGCAGGCCCAGCGGGTGGCCCAGGTCGGGGGCATTCAGCAGGGCCTCCACCTGCGCCTGCGACAAGGTCTTGGGCACGCGCAGGGGCTGGCGCGCGGCCAGCAGGCGCACCGTGGGGTCGGCCGTGATGCGCCGCTCGCGCAGCGCCCAGTGGAAGTAGCGGCGCAGCACCGTGAGCCGCCGGTTGGCCGACGTGGCGCGGGTCTGCGCATGCCGGGCCGCGAAGTAGGCCTGCAGGTGCTGCTCGGCCGTATCGTCCAGCGCCAGGGGCTGCGGCTGCGCGGCGAGCCACTGCGCGTACAGCGTCAGGTCGCGCCGGTAGGCGGCCAGCGTGTTGCGCGAGAGGCCATCCTCCAGCCACAGAGCATCCACAAAGGCATCAATCGCGGTCAGGCTGGTGGCAAGCATGCAAAAACGATAGCACGTAAAAAAGCCGCCCGGCGAAGGGGCGGCTTTTTTTGGGGCGCACGGCGCTTATTCGAGCGTCAGCTTCTGCTTGACCACGACCTCCTTATAGACCGCGAATTCGGCCTTGATCTGCGCGGAGAACTGCTCGGGCGTGTTGCCAATCACGATGGAGCCGGTGTCTTCGATGCGCTTTTTCACGGCCGGGTCTTCCAGCACCTTGCGCACGGCGGCGTTGACCTTGTCCACCACTTCCTTGGGCAGTCCCTTGGGGCCCAGGATGCCGTAGTAGGCCATGCGGTTCACTGGCTCCAGGCCCAGTTCCTTGAAGGTGGGCGTGTTGGGCAATGCCGCCACGCGCTGGGGCGCAGCGACCACGATGGGCACCAGGCGGTTGTCCTTGATGAAAGGCAGGGCCGAAGGCAGGTTGTCGAAAATCATGGGCACCTGGCCGGCCACCGTGTCGTTCAGGGCCGGGCCCGCACCGCGGTAGGGGATGTGCGTGACAAAAGTATTCGTCAGGCTCTTGTACAGCTCCATCTGCAGGTGCCCGATGCCACCGGTGCCGGACGAGGAGTACGAGTACTTGCCGGGCGACTTCTTGAGCTCGGCCACAAACGCCTTGTAGTCCTTGGCCGGGAAGCCGGGGTGCACCGCGATGATGTTGGGCGTGGCCGCGATGTTGATGATGGGTGTGAAGTCCGTCAGCGGGTTGTACGGCGTCTTGGGGTTGATGGCGGGGTTGGCGGCCGTGGTGGACACGGTGGCCACGCCCAGCGTGTAGCCGTCGGGTGCCGAGCGGGCGGTTTCGGATGCGCCCACGATGCCGCCGCCACCGGCCTTGTTCTCCACGATCACGCTCTGGCCCAGGGCCTTGCCCAGCGGGTCGGCGATCACGCGCGCGATGATGTCGGTGGTGCCGCCGGGCGCGAAGGGCACCTGCAGCTTGATCACCTTGTTGGGGTAGCCCTGGGCGGCTGCAGAACCAGCGGCGGCGGCCAGTACCGCCAGCGCGAGCCAATGACGACGATGCATCGAGTTCTCCTTCGTTCGGGGTGACAGACTGTGCGGATGGTATGCCCAAGCCGCCCGCCGGGACACTGCGGATTCCACATAAGGGCTAACCCGCAGACCTTGCCGCGCATCAAGTATTCTCAGTGCGTGAATTACGCCCAACTCCTGATCCCCGACTTTTCCCTCATCCTGTGCGGCTACCTGATTTGCCGCTACACCGCCCTCAACCGGTCCGTGTGGCAGCCGGTGGAGAGCCTGGTCTATTACCTGCTGTTCCCGGTGCTGCTGTTCCAGTCCATCGTGAAAAGCCCGGTGGACGTGGGCGCCGCGTCGGGCCTGATTGCAGCCGGGCTGCTGGCGGGCCTGACCGGCATCGCCCTGGCCTACAGCCTGCCGCGCTGGCCGGTGCTGGGCCGACACATCGACGCGCGCGACCATGCGGCCAGCGCGCAGGTGGCGTTTCGCTTCAATTCCTTCATTGGCCTGGCCATCGCAGAGCGGCTGGCGGGCGCCGAGGGCCTGCTGATGATCGCCGTGCTGATCGGCGTGTGCGTGCCGCTGTTCAACGTGGCCGCCGTGTGGCCCATGGCGCGCCATGGAAAGCACAGCTTTGCGCGCGAACTCGCGCGCAACCCGCTCATCATCGCCACGGGCTCGGGGCTGGCCGCCAACCTGCTGGGCTTCACGATCCCGGACTGGGCCGCGCCCACCGTCAGCCGCATCAGCGCCGCGTCGCTGGCGCTGGGGCTGATGGCCGCTGGCGCGGGGCTGCAGTTTGGCCTGCTCTCGCGCGGCAAGGCGCTGAGCGTGGCGGTGCTCGCCATCCGCCACCTCGTGCAGCCCCTGGTGGCGTTTGGCATGGCCCGCCTGTTCCACCTGAGTCCCGTGCAAACCACCGTGCTGCTGGCCTTCTCGGCCCTGCCCACGGCCTCCACCTGCTATGTGCTGGCCGCGCGCATGGGCTACAACGGGCCGTATGTGGCGGGGCTGGTGACGCTGTCCACGCTGCTGGGCATGGTCAGCCTGCCGTTTGCGCTGGGGTTTTTGCGATGACCGGCTTGCAGCGCCGCGCCCTGTTGGCCAGCCTCGCGGCGCTGGCCTTGGCGCCCTTGACCGGCTGCGGGCGCAAGCCGGCGCGCGCGCAAGCCGTGCCAGCGGGTGCCACCGTGCTCGCCCTGGGCGATTCGTTGACCTCGGGCGTGGGCGCCTCGCCCGATACGGCCTATCCCGCCGTGCTGCAGCGCCTGACGGGCTGGAACGTCGTCAACGGCGGCGTGTCCGGCGACACCTCGGCCCAGGCGCTGGCGCGGCTGCCCGCGCTGCTGAAAACGCACGCCCCTGCGCTGGTGATCGTGAGCATCGGCGGCAACGACTTTCTGCGCCGCCAGAGCGCCAGCGCCACCCGCGCCAACATCGAGCGCATCTGCCAGGACGCGCGCGCCAGCGGCGCCCAGGTGCTGCTGGTGGCCGTGCCCGAGCTGACGATGATGGCCGCCATGGGCCGCCTGAGCGACCACGCCCTGTACGCCGACCTGGCCAGCGACCTGAAGATTGCGCTGCACCGTCAAGGCTGGTCGGGCGTGCTGGCCCAGGAACGGCTGCGGGCTGACGCGGTCCATGCCAACGCCGCGGGCTACGAGGCGTTCGCCCAGGGGCTGGTGCAGACTTTCAAGGACAGCGGACTGCTGGCGCCATAAGCTTACGAAACACCCGCAAAATACTCTTGTTTTTATAGCTGCCAGCGCTTATCCAGCAAGCGCCAGAGGCCAATTTTATTGAGATTCTTGCGCCAGCGCCCACGCCACGTGCTCGCGCACCAGCGCGCTGGCGTCATCGGCCCGCGACTGCAGCGCCGCGCGCACGGCCCCGTCGCCCGTGGCGCGCAGCGCATTGCCCAGCGCCACGGCCAGATTGCGCAGCCAGCGCTCGTGGCCAATGCGGCGGATGGGGCCGCCCTCGGTCATGCGCAAAAAGGTGGGCTCGTCCCAGGCAAACAGGTGCGCCAGCTGCTGGCCCGCAAGGCCCTGGCGCTCGTCAAAGTCCGGCAGGCGGCTGACCTGGGCAAACTTGTTCCAGGGGCAGATGAGCTGGCAGTCGTCGCAGCCGTAGATGCGGTTGCCCAGCAACGGACGCAGCTCCACAGGGATCGGCCCCGCGTGCTCGATGGTCAGGTACGAGATGCAGCGCCGCGCGTCGATGCGGTGCGGCGCGATGATGGCCTGCGTGGGGCAGATGGCTATGCAGGCGCTGCAGCTGCCGCAGTGCGCGGTGACCGGCTCGCTGGCGGGCAGGGCCATATCGACATAGATCTCGCCCAGAAAGAACATGGACCCCGCCTCGCGGTTGAGCACCAGCGTGTGCTTGCCGCGCCAGCCCTGGCCGCTGCGCGCGGCCAGCTCGGCCTCCAGCACCGGGGCCGAGTCGGTGAACACGCGGTGGCCGAAAGGACCCACGGCCTCGGCGATGCGGTCGCTCAGCTTTTGCAGCCGTGCGCGCAGCACCTTGTGGTAGTCGCGCCCCCGGGCATAGATGGACACCACGGCCTCCTGCGGGTGGGTCAGGCGCGCCAGCTCCCGCGCCTGCCAGTCTTCCTGCGGCGTGCTGCGCGGCAAATAGTCCATGCGCGCGGTGATCACGCTCACGGTGCCGGGCACCAGCTCGGCCGGGCGGGCGCGCTTCAAGCCGTGGGCGGCCATGTAATGCATGTCACCATGGAACCCTTGCGCCAGCCACTGCATCAATCCCGGTTCTGACGCAGACAAATCCACCCCGGCCACGCCGATTTGGGAGAATCCCAGCTCGCGGGCCCACTCCTGAATTTGAGGAACGAGTTGACTGTTGCACCACATACCGGCCAGATTGTAGAAAGCCCCGGCACAGCCCAGGCCACCACCACCTGGCGCAGCGAGGACGACACCGCCGCCTGGGCCCAGCGGCTGGCAGCGCAGCCTGCGCTGGCCAACGCGTTCATCACCCTGCACGGCGACCTGGGCGCGGGCAAGACCACGCTGGTGCGCCACCTGCTGCGCGCCCTGGGCGTGCCAGGCCGCATCAAGAGCCCCACCTACGCCGTGGTCGAGCCGCACGAGGCGCCGGGCATCGCCATCTGGCACTTTGACTTCTACCGCTTTGACGACCCGCGCGAGTGGGAGGACGCGGGTTTCAGGGACATTTTTGCCAACCCCGGGCTCAAGGTGGCAGAATGGCCAGAAAAGGCTGCAGCGCTTACACCGCCTGCTGACCTTGCTATCCACATTGAAGCAACTGACGACACCGAAAGGAAAGTCACGCTGCAGGCCCACACCCCCGCCGGCCGCAGCCTGCTGCAAGGACTATGAGCGCATGACCCCCCTCCCGCCAACCGACTCGTCACGCCGCACACTGCTGCAGGCCGGCACGTTGGTGCTGCTGCTGGGCACGCAGCAGATCGCACGCGGCGCCACCATCGTGGCCGT
>DAIQRN010000292.1:0-4119 GCA_036786185.1 Acidovorax sp.
GCGGCCGACTGCGCACGATGAGCACCGATCCCACCTGCGCCTCCAGCGCGCGCAGACGCTGCGACACGGCGGACTGGGTGACGTTCAGGCGCTGGGCGGCGCGCTCGAAGCCGCCTTCTTCGACGATGGCGGCCAGACATTCCAGCGCGGCGGGATCGTAGGTACTCATATCATTAGTTGAGCTGATGAACTTGTCTCAAGTTTAATTTTGCTTTTACTTGAAGGCAATGCCGGGCCCACTGCAGCCCCGCTGCGGGACAGGCGCCGCCGCCTCAGTGCAGCACGCGGCGGCGGGCCAGGAAGTCCAGCAGCGCGCCGTCAAAACCCTCGGGGTCTTCCAGCTGCGGCCAGTGCCCCACGTGGGGCAGTTGCACATGCTGCGCGTCGGACAGCTGCTGGGCCAGCGCCTGCAGGGCCTGGGGCGGCGTGCAGCGGTCCTGCTCGCCGCCCACCAGCAAGGTGGGGATGTGCAGGTTGGACAGGGTGGCCGCGTCGCGGCTGAAGGTGGGCAGCGCGTCCAGCACGCGGCGGTAGGCCCCGGCATAGACCTGCGACAGCGCGTGCTGGGCCAGGCGCACGCCCTCGGGCAGGGCACCGGTGCCGATGAACTGCGGCACCAGGACTTGCGCCAGTTGGTCCATGCTGCCGCCCGCGTCCACGGCCTGCAGCGCCTTCTGGCGCGGGGCCAGCCAGTCCTGCGCGGCCTGCGCACCCAGCAGCGGGCCGCCCGCGCACAGCACCAGCTGGCGCACCTGCCCCGGTTGGCGCACGGCGGCTTCCAGCGCCACCATGGCGCCCAGGCCGTGCCCCACCAGGCAGACAGGGCCGCCTTGCAGCGCATCGATCAGGGCCAGGCAGCTTTGCGCCAGGCCCTTGAAGGTACAGGGCTCGATGGGGGCGCTGCGGCCGTAGCCCGGCATGTCCCAGGCCACGGCGCGGTAACCGGCGCTGGCCAGTGTTTCCACCTGCGGGGCAAACGTGAGGTGGCCGCCGTCGGCGTCGTGCAGCAGGAGCACGGTGGGGCCGGAGCCCAGGGAGGCGAAGGTGGGCAGGAGTGCCATGGACAACAAAGTGGGCAGTGCGCCGCCCGCAGCGGGATGCCGGGGGCCAGACCATAATAGCCGACCCTCGGGCCTCCTTGGCGGCCCCTTTTTCGTCCCATCTTCACCCTCCGCCGCCGCGCCCGTGTCTTTGTGAACAGTTCCCTGCCCCGCCCCACCGCTGCCCGCCCGCCCGGCTTTTCCACACGCGAGTTCCGCGATGCCCTGGGCATGTTTGCCACGGGCGTGACCATCGTCACCGCGCGTGGCAAGGAGGGCGAACTGATCGGCATGACGGCCAGCTCGTTCAATTCGGTGTCGCTGGCGCCGCCGCTGGTGCTGTGGAGCCTGGCGCACAAGGCTTCGTCGCTGCCCGCGTTCTCGGCCGGGTCGCACTACGCCATCAACGTGCTGGCGGCCGAGCAGCGCACGCTGGCCGAGCGCTTTGCCACGCGCGGCGTGGACCGCTTCGCGGGGGTGGAGCACCACCCCGGCGTGGCCGGTGCGCCGGTGCTGGCGGGGGCCGTGGCGGTGTTCGAGTGCTTCAACCGCAGCCAGTACGTGGAGGGCGACCACACCATCTTCGTGGGCGAGGTGGAGCGCTGCAGCCACCGCGGGGGCGCCTCGCCGCTGCTGTACCACGGCGGCATGTTCTACACCGAGCACCCGCTGGGTGCAGCCGCCGCCGCAGCGGTCAAATTGCTACCAAAATAATAGCTGCCAGCGCTTGCTGCATAAGCACTGGAGGCCAATTTGACTTAGATAACGCTGCGGTGAGACTCAGCGCGCCGCGTCCGGCAGCTCGATCTTCACTTCGAGCACTTCCAGGTTGTCCTGGCGTTCCAGGTGCACCTTGAGGTCGTCGGGGTTGATCTTGACGTACTTGGAGATCACGGCCACCAGCTCGCGCTGCAGGGCGGGCAGGTAGTCGGGCTCGGCGGCGCTGCGGCCCGCGCGCTCGTGGGCCAGAATGATCTGCAGGCGCTCCTTGGCGACGGTGGCGGTCTTCTTCTTTTCGCCCAGCAGGAAGGAGAGGAAGGAAGCCATGGCTTATTTGCTCCCGAACAGGCGCTTGAAGAAGCCGGGCTTTTCAGCCTCGATGAAGCGCATGGGCTTGTCTTCGCCCAGAAAGCGCGCAATCACGTCCGCATAGGCCTCGGCCACGTCCGTGCCCTTGGCATGGATGGCGGGCACGCCCTGGTTGGACTGCTGCAGCACCACTTCGGACTCGGGGATCACGCCGATCAGCTTGATGCGCAGGATGTCCTGGATGTCTTCCAGGCTCAGCATCTGGCCGTCTTCCACGCGGCTGGGGTTGTAGCGCGTGATGAGCAGGTGCTCCTTGATGGGCTCGCCGCCGTCGATGGCGCGCTTCGTCTTGCTGCCCAGCATGCCCAGGATGCGGTCGGAGTCGCGCACGCTGGACACCTCGGGGTTGGTCACCAGCAGCGCCTCGTCGGCAAAGTGCATGGCCATGAGGGCGCCGCTTTCAATGCCGGCGGGCGAATCGCACACGATGTATTCAAAGCCCATGCCGGCCAGGTCCGACAGCACCTTGCCCACGCCGTCTTGCGTGAGGGCGTCCTTGTCGCGCGTCTGGCTGGCGGCCAGCACGAACAGGTTGTCGCACTGCTTGTCCTTGATGAGCGCCTGGTTCAGGTTGGCCTCGCCCTGGATCACGTTGATCAGGTCATACACCACGCGGCGTTCGCAGCCCATGATGAGGTCGAGGTTGCGCAGGCCGACATCGAAGTCGATCACGGCAGTCTTGTGGCCGCGCAGGGCGAGGCCGGAGGCAAAGCTGGCGCTGGTGGTGGTCTTGCCCACACCACCCTTGCCGGAGGTCACGACGACGATTTTGGCCATGTTCAGGAATTCTCTCTGGGGTTGATACGTACAGGGTTGCGCAGGGGCTCGATCAGCAGCTTCTCGCCCTCCAGCCGCACCTGCGCGGGCTTGCCGCGCACTTCGGCGGGCAATTCGGTGTCGGTGGTGCGGTAGATGCCCGCGATGGAGACGAGCTGCGGCTCCATGCAGGTGGAAAAAATGCGCGCCTCGGTGTTGCCGCGCGCCCCGGCAATGGCGCGGCCGCGCAGCGGGGCATAGACGTGGATGTTGCCGTCGGCGATCACCTCGGCGCCAAAGCTGACCACGGCCATCACCACCAGGTCGGCGCCGCGCGCATAGACCTGCTGGCCCGAGCGCAGGGGCTTGTCCACCACCACGGTGCCGGGGCCCGCCACGGGCACTTCGCGCACCACCTCGACCTCGCGCACCTGCACCTCGGGTGCGGCAGGCGCTGGGGTCTCGGCGCGGGCGGGCGGGGCGTCGGGCGCGGCGGTCAGGCCCACGGCGCGGGCCGCCTCCATCTGCGCGGCGCTGCCGCCGCGCACGGCCACGGGCAGGGTGCTGTGGCTGCGAAGGGCGGCGACCAGGGCGGCAAAGTCGATGGCGGCCTCGGCGTCCTTCACGGCGGCCAGGTCGATCAGCACCGGGTCGTTGTCGAAAAAGCCCGGCGCATCGGCCACGCGCTCGGCCAGATCGGCCGCGAACTGGGCGGCGTCGGTGGTCTTGAGCACCACGGCCACCACGGGCAGCGAGGCGCTCTTGAGGTCAAAGCTGGTGCGGGCCTGGGCCGCCGTCGTAAGGGCCATGAAGGAAGGGGAAAACGCTGGGAGACTGGTTCAGAAGCCGCAAAGTGTACCGTGGGGCAGCACCCGGCCTGTCTCTCAAAACGTATCCGAGCGCCGGAGACAGACTCCGCGCTGGCCGCCTTCGATAATCGCACCATGCCCTCCACGCCCAAAACCCATATCGACTCCCTTGCCATCGGCCTGCTGCTGGCGTGCTGCATGTTCTGGGGCTTTCAGCAGGTGCTGATGAAAGCCACGGTGGCCGAAGTGGCCCCGGTGTACCAGGCCTTTGTGCGCTTTGTGCTGGCCACGGCGGCGGTGGCGGGCTGGTGCCTGTGGCGCGGCGTGCCGCTGTCCAGCCGGGGCGAGCCCCCCGGCGCCCTGCGCGCGGGGCTGCTGGCGGGCGCGCTGTTTGCGGGCGAGTTCGCCTGCATCTACGTGGGCCT
>DAIQRN010000293.1:0-4074 GCA_036786185.1 Acidovorax sp.
AGCTTGCCGTGGATGCCGCCAAAACCGCCGTTGCTCATGCACAGCAGGTGGTCGCCGGGGCGGACGGCTGCCAGCACCTGGGCGATCAGCGTATCGACATCGCCGGCCACGCTGGCGCGTGCGCCCATCGGGGCCAGTGCTTCGGCAGCGTCCCAGTCCAGACCGCCGGAATGGCAAAAGGAAAGGTCGGCCTGCTCCAGGCTCCAGGGCAGCTGGGCCTTCATGGTGCCCAGCTTCATGGTGTTGCTGCGCGGCTCGAAGATGGCCAGGATGCGCTCGCTTCGCTTGCCGGCCGCATCAAGATGGCCAGGATGCGTTCCGCCTGGCGGCCATCGCTGTCGAGCTTGCGGCGCAGGCCGTCCAGCGTGGTGCGGATGGCGGTGGGGTGGTGAGCAAAATCGTCGTAGACGGTGATGTCGCCAGCGTCATGCGTTACCGTGCCGCGCACTTCCATGCGGCGGCGCGCGTTGACAAAGCTGGCCAGGGCCTCGGCGGCGACTTCAGGTGCCACGCCGACATGGGCGGCAGCCGCGATGGTGGCCAGCGCGTTGAGCTGGTTGTGGGTGCCGGTCAGGCCCCAGCGTACCTGCGCGACCTGGCGGCCCTGGTGCAGCACGGCAAAGTCGTGCGGTTCGCCTTCGGCCACATAGTCGCTGACGGCCGCGCCAAAGGTCTGTACCTGGCTCCAGCAGCCCTGGTGCAGCACGCGCGTGATGCTTTCTTCCAGACCGTTGGCGACGATGCAGCCGCTGCCCGGGACGGTACGCACCAGATGGTGGAATTGACGTTCGATGGCAGCAAGATCGGGGAAGATGTCGGCATGATCGTACTCGAGGTTGTTGAGTACGGCGGTGCGCGGACGGTAGTGCACGAACTTGCTGCGCTTGTCGAAGAAGGCGGTGTCGTACTCGTCCGCCTCGATCACGAAGTATGGCGAGCCCAATCGGGCGGACACGCCAAAGTTCAGCGGCACGCCCCCAATCAGAAAACCGGGCTGTAGCCCCGCGCTGTCCAGAATCCAGGCCAGCATCGAGGACGTGGTGGTCTTGCCGTGCGTGCCCGCCACGGCCAGCACATGGCGCCCTTGCAGCACGTGCTCGGCCAGCCATTGCGGCCCGCTGGTGTAGGGCAGGCCCGCGTCCAGAATGGCTTCCATCAGCGGGAACTTGGGGGAGCCGTCAGGCAGGCGCGCGCGGCTGACCACGTTGCCGACCACAAACATATCGGGCTTCAGGGCCAGCTGGTCGGCGCCAAAGCCTTCAATGAGGTCAATGCCCAGGGCGCGCAGTTGGTCGCTCATGGGCGGGTAAACGCCCGCGTCGCAGCCCGTGACCGTGTGGCCTGCTTCGCGCGCCAGTGCCGCCAGACCGCCCATGAACGTGCCGCAAATGCCCAGGATGTGTATATGCATGGGCCAGGATTTTACGGTCCAAATCGGCCTCTGGCGCTTATTGGGCAAGCGCAAAAAGCTATGAAAAATATAGTAATCAGCGCTGTGGTGAGGGAGAAGGCTGGCCTGGCTCTAGGGTCAACCCTGATCCTGCGGGCGCTTGGGGCCACAATGCGGGGTGTCCTTTGGAAACTCGTTATCAGTCCTTTCTTTCCGCCATGAACACACCGTTGAGCGAAGAAATTGCCCAGACCACCGCCCGGTTGGTGGTGGAGGAAGGGCTGGAGTGGGGTCCGGCCAAGCGCCGGGCGCTGCGCCAGATGGGCCTGCCCGCCCGCACACCGCTGCCTGACAACGACCAGGTGGAGGATGCGGTGCGCGAGTACATTGAGCTCTTTTGCGCCGACACCCAGCCGCGCGAGCTCCAGGCCCTGCGGCAGCTGGCCCTGGTCTGGATGGAGCGCATGGCGGCCTTTCGGCCCCACCTGGCGGGCGCGGTGTGGCACGGCACGGCCACGCGCCTGTCGGACATTTACCTGCAGTTGTTCTGCGATGACCCCAAATCGGCAGAGATCGCGCTGATCGATCACCATGTGGACTACGAGCCGCGCACCGTCACGGGCTTTCATGGCGAAGCCGTGGAGGCGCTGAGCCTGGGCAGCAAGTCGCCGGAGCTCAATGAGATGATTGGCGTGCATCTGCTTATCTACGACCTTGACGACCTGCGCGGCGCCCTGCGCCCCGACGTGAAAGGCCGCGTTCCGCGTGGCGACCTCAGTGCGGTGCGCCGCCTGCTCCAGGAAAATAGTGCTCCATGAATACTCCCCTTGCTTCTGAATCCACGGCGTCGCCAGCATCGCCCGCACGCCGCCGCCTGTTGTATGCGGGGGTGGCGGGCGCCGCTGCCGTGGGTGGCGCGGGCGTGGCGTGGTGGAAGTTCCAGCCCCATGCCATGGAAAGCGGGGCAGAGCAGGCGCTGTGGACGATGGAGTTTGAGCGGCCCGAGGGCGGTACGCTGGCGATGCAAGCCCTGGCGGGCAAGCCACTGCTGCTCAACTTCTGGGCCACCTGGTGCCCGCCCTGCGTGGAGGAGTTGCCCATGCTCAACGCTTTCTTCCGTGAACATGCTGCCAAAGGTTGGCAAGTGCTGGGTTTGGCGATCGATCAACCCTCGGCTGTGCGTAAATTCCTGGCGCGTCTTCCGCTGGAATTCCCTGTGGGGCTGGCGGGCATGGGCGGCACGGAACTGGGGCGGTCTTTGGGTAACTTGACGGGTGGCCTGCCTTTTACCGTGGTGCTGGGCGGCAATGGCAAGGTGCTGCACCGTAAAATGGGGCAGGTGACCGCGCAGGATCTCCAGCTTTGGGCGGGTTTGCGGTAATCGTTTCCACTCTCTCATGGTGGGAGTTGATGAAAAATACGCATGAAAGGCTGCGGAAGGGCGAAATTGGAGTAAATTCGCGCCCTTGTTCCGTTTTATAGCCGTTGGAGCGCCCATGGATCTGCGAAAACTCAAAACCCTCATCGACCTCGTCTCCGAGTCGAACGTGTCCGAACTCGAAATCACCGAGGCCGAGGGCAAAGTCCGCATCGTCAAGAGCGGCGGCGCAGTCGTTCAGCAATTTGTACCGATGCAGGCGCCCGTCGCGGCAGCACCCGCCGCCGTGGCCACCGCCGAGCTGCCAGCACCCGCTGCCGCCGCCCCGGCCGCGCCCACGGGCCATGTCGTCAAGTCGCCCATGGTGGGCACGTTCTACCGCTCGTCCAGCCCCGGTGCCAAGCCCTTTGTCGAAGTGGGCAGCCAGGTCAAGGAAGGCGAGACCATCTGCATCATCGAGGCCATGAAGATCCTCAACGAGATCGAGGCCGACAAGTCGGGCACCGTGACCCGCATCCTGGGCGAAAACGGCCAGGCCGTGGAATACGGACAACCTTTGTTCGTCATCGAATAAGGCGCTCATGTTCAAGAAAATCCTGGTCGCAAACCGGGGGGAGATTGCCCTCCGTATCCAGCGCGCCTGCAGTGAACTTGGAATCAAGGCGGTGATGGTCTATTCCGAAGCCGACCGCGAGGCCAAGTACGTCAAGCTGGCCGAAGAGGCGGTGTGCATCGGCCCCGCGCCCTCGCCGCTGTCCTACCTCAACATGCCGGCCATCATTTCGGCGGCCGAGGTGACGGATGCCGAGGCCATCCACCCCGGCTATGGCTTTCTGTCCGAGAACGCGGACTTTGCCGAGCGCGTGGAAAAAAGCGGCTTCCAGTTCATTGGCCCCACGCCCGAGTCCATCCGCATCATGGGTGACAAGGTGTCGGCCAAACAGGCCATGATCAAGGCCGGCGTGCCCTGCGTGCCCGGCTCCGAGGGCGAGCTGCCCGACGACCCGGTGCAGATCCGCCGCGTGGCCAAGGCCATTGGCTACCCCGTCATCATCAAGGCCGCGGGCGGCGGCGGTGGCAGGGGCATGCGCGTGGTGCACACCGAGGCCGCCCTGGTCAACGCCGTGCAGATGACCAAGGCCGAGGCGGGCGCCGCGTTCGGCAATCCGGCCGTCTATATGGAGAAGTTTCTCCAGAACCCACGCCACATCGAGATCCAGGTCCTGGCCGACAAGCACCGCAACGCGGTCTATCTGGGCGAGCGCGACTGCTCCATGCAGCGCCGCCACCAGAAGGTGATCGAGGA
>DAIQRN010000294.1:0-4066 GCA_036786185.1 Acidovorax sp.
CTGCTGGCTTCGTTCTTCTATGGCGTGTCGGCCAGCTTTGCGCGGCGCTACCTGATGGGTGTGCCGCCGCTGGCCACGGCCACGGGCAGCCAGCTGGGCGCGGCGCTGGGCCTGGCCCTGCCTACGCTGTGGCTGTGGCCCGCGCAAATGCCCGGGCCCCGCGCCTGGGGCGCCATCGTGGCCATTGCCGTTCTCTGCACGGGCATTGCCTACATCCTGTACTTTCGCCTCATTGCCAACGCAGGCCCCAGCCGCGCCCTGGCCGTGACCTTCATTACCCCGGTGTTTGCGGTGCTGTATGGCGCGGTCTTCCTGGGTGAGCGCATCACGCCCTGGATGATCGGCTGCGCTCTCGTGATCGTGTGCGGAACCTTGTTGTCAACAGGGCTTGTCAGGACGCGCAGCGCCCCCGTGGCCCAAGCAGAACGGACCTAAACTCAGGCCCATGCCTCCTGCATCGGGTTTTCGTGCGAATGGCGCCTGCGGGCGCTTGTCGGCGTTGTATGGCCCATAACGCACTGCTGGCGGGCGGCCTGCTCTTCCTCATCATCCTGCTGCTGGCGCGCCTGCGGCCCACCGAGCTTTTGCACCCGTCGCGGCGCACGCAAATCCTGACCGGGCTGGCAGTGGGGGCGGTGGCAGCCCTGGTGCTGGTGGTGCTGCGCCTGAATGCCCCGGAGCTGGGCGTGATGGCCTACCCCACGGCCACCGCTTTCATGGCCCTTTACTTTGGCGCACTGAGCATGCTGGTCACGGGCGCCATGGCTTTGCTGGCCGCGCTCTGGGGCGACAGCGCAGCCTGGTGGCCCGCCTGCCTGGTGCTGGCGGGCGCGGGCGCCCTGGGCCTGGTGTGGCGCCGCGTGGATCAGCGCCTGGGTGCAAACCCCTGGGTCAGCATCATCGGCATGGCGTTGGCACTTCCCCCCGTGGTGGCGCTGTGCCTGGTGGTCAGCGGGCAGGTGGCGGCGCCGGACTCGGCCGCGGGCTGGCTTCAGCTGCTGCCCTGGTACCACAGCGCAGGCATGCTGATATTGGGTACGGGGCGCCAGCTGCTGGTGGGCCGGGCTATCGCACGCCAGGCCCTGGAGGCCTCCCACCACACGCTGCAGGAGCGCGAACAACAATTGCACCTGGCCCTCGGCGCCCTGGGCGGCGGGCGCTGGCAATGGAACGTGCTCCTGCGCCAGGTCCGTCTGGACGGGCGCTTCTACGAAGCCTTTGGCGTGACCGCCGCCGACGCCGATGCGCCCGACCTGTGGCAGCGCTGGTACGCGCTGCGCCATCCGGACGATGTTGCGCGCAATGCCGCCATGCTGGCCCGCGCCATGGACGGGCTGGAGGAAAACTACGAAGCCGAGTTCCGCGTGCGAGACACCTCGGGCCGGTGGCGGTGGCTGATGTCGCGCGGCACCGTGTCGCAGCGGGATGCCGCAGGTCGGCCGATCGCCATGATTGGCATGGACGTGGACATCACCGCCCACCGTGAGGTGGAGGATGCACTACGCTCCTCCGAGGCCAAGTACACCACCTTCTACCAGACGCTGCCCGACCCGGCGGGCATCACGCGCATCTCCGATGGGCTCTACATCGACGTGAACCCGGCATTTTGCGAGGCGCTGGGCCTCGCGCGGGAGGCCGTGATTGGACGCACCTCCTCCGAGCTCAGCATCTGGGCCGACGAGCACGAGCGCGAGCGGCTGGTGAGCACCTTCGCGCTCGACGGCCAGGTGGACCGCCTGCCCATGGTGGCCCAGCGCGGCGGAGTGCGCATTCCAGGTTTGATGTCGGCCCGCTCGGTGGTGATCAATGGCGAGGACTGCTTTGTCTTCATCTTCCACGACATAACGGAGGCCCAGCGCACCAGCGACGAGCTGTTGACGGTCAACAGCCTGCTGCAGCAGGCCAGCCGTCTGGCGCGCCTGGGCGCCTGGGAGAACCGGCCGGACGGCAAGTTCAACTATTGGACGGACATGTGCTTTGTCATTCATGGTCTGTCCCCAGACACTCCGCCGCCCGAAAACTATGTGGACCGCTACGTCGCCCCCGCCTACCGCGACGCCCTGCGCGCGAAGATGCGCGAGTGCATCCGCACGCGCGCCGACTGGGATATCGAGATGCAGGTGCTGCACGAGGACGGCCACCCGCTGTGGGCGCGCGCGCGCGGCGCGGCCGTGGTGGTCAACGATCGCGTCGTCAGCGTGCGCGGCGTGCTCCAGGACATTGACGATGCCAAGCGTGCCGAGCAGCGGTTGCGCCAGTCCGAAGAACGGTTTTCGCGGTTTTTCTACCTCATGCCCTACCCCATGGGCATGTCGCGCTACAGCGACGGCACGTACCTGGACATCAACCCCGCCTTCGAGGCGCTGATCGGTCTCACGCGCGAGCACGCCGTGGGCCGCACCCCCATGGAGCTGGGCATCCTCTCGGCCTCACAGCGCGAGCAGTTGCAGGCAGAGACCCTGAACACCGGCGAGCTGAGCGCGCGCGAGCTGGAGATTCGCACCGCGCACGGCGAAAAGCGCACCGTGCTGCAGTCCATGCGCAAGACCGAGTTCGAGGGCGAGCAGCGCTGGATGTTTGCGGTGCACGACATCAGCGACCGCAAGCAGGCCGAGCTGCGCCTGCGCGAGCGCGAGGAGCTGCTCTCGCTCACCATCTCCGCCGCATCGCTGGGCCTGTGGGACTGGAACATACGGACGGGCGTCGTCAGCGGCGACAGCCGCTGGCATGCCCTGCGGGGTCTGCCCGAGCGCGACACCGAGACCCAAGGCGCGCAGTGGACCCACACCATGGCGCCCGACGACCTGGAGCGCATCACCGCCGAACTGGCCCGCCACACCGCCCACCCCGGCACGCCGTTCGATGCCACCTGGCGTGTCACCCAGCCCGGTGGGGGCAACGAAGGCGTTCGCTGGGTGCGCAGCCTGGGCAAGATCGTCGGCTTTGACGCCAGCGGTCGCCCCGAGCGCATGCTGGGCGTGGCGATCGACGTCACCCCCCAGCGCGAACAAGAAGTCATGCTGCAGCGGATGGCGTTGTACGACGCCCTGACCGGCCTGCCCAACCGCGTGCTGCTGGCCCGCAGGCTGCAGGACGGCATGGCCCAGGCCCGCCAGAGGGGCACGCTGCTGGGCGTGGCCTACCTGGACCTGGACGGTTTCAAGCCCGTCAACGACCGCCTGGGCCACGGCGCGGGCGACCGCCTGCTGGTGGTGGTGGCCGGCCGGCTCACGCGTGCACTGCAGCCGGTGGACACGGTGGCCCGGCTGGGGGGCGACGAGTTCGTGATCCTGATGCTCGGGCTGGAGTCGGTGGCCGACTGCCAGGGCCTGCTGCAGAAGGTGATGGAGAGCATCTCGGCGCCCTACATGCTGGACACCGAGCGCGTCATGGTCACCGCCAGCATCGGCTACACGCTGTTCCCCCAGGACGCCGCCGACGCCGACGCCCTGCTGCGCCACGCCGACCAGGCCATGTACGCGGCCAAGCAGGCCGGGCGCAACCGGTTCCACCAGTTCGATGCGGCGCAAGAGCGCGCGCTGCAGCAGCTGCGCGAGCAGGGCCGCCACCTGCGCGATGCGCTGGCCAACGCCCAGTTCATGCTGTACCTGCAGCCCAAGGTGGACATGAAGAGCGGCGCCATCGTGGGCGCCGAGGCGCTGACCCGCTGGCAGCACCCGCAGCGCGGCGTGGTTGCGCCCGGCGAGTTTCTGCACCTGCTGGAAGGCACCGAGCTGGAGATCAGCTTCGGCGAATGGGTTGCCGAGGCGGCGCTGAGCGTGCTGGAGCAACTGCTGGCCCATGGAATGCAGCTGCCGCTGAGCATCAACATCGCAGCCCAGCACCTGCAGCAGCCCGGCTTTGCGGGCTGGATGGCGCAGTGCCTGGCGCGCCACCCCGAGGTGCCTGCGCGCCTGCTCGAAATCGAGATCACCGAAAGCGCCGCGCTGTACGATCTGACCGCCGTGGCCGCCGCACTGACTGACCTGCGCGCCCTGGGCGTGACGGTCTCGCTGGACGACTTTGGCACCGGCTACTCGTCGCTGACCTACCTGCGCCGCCTGCC
>DAIQRN010000295.1:0-4061 GCA_036786185.1 Acidovorax sp.
TGGCGGGCGAGATGGTCAAGGAGCAGGGCAAGCTGTTCATGACGCACATCCCCTACCGCGGCGTGGCGCCGCTCACCAACGACCTCATGGGCAACAACCTGGAGTACGGCGTGTTCGTGCTCTCCAGCGGCCTGCCGCACATCCGAAGCGGCAAGGTGATCGCCCTGGGCACCACCGAGGCCAAGCGCTCGGCCACCACGCCCGACATCCCGGCCCTGGCCGAGTCGCCGCAGTACAAGAACGTGGACATCGGCACCTGGTTCGCGCTCATGGCGCCCGCCAACCTGCCCAAGCCCGTGTTCGACAAGATCAAGAAGGCCCTGAACGACAGCCTTCAGTCACCCGACCTGCGCAAGAAGCTGGAAGCCAGCGGCTCCACCGTGGCCGCCACCAGCGTGAACATCGACCAGTTCCTGGCCACCGAAGTCGCCAAGTACAAGCAGATTGTCGAATTCGCCAAGATCGAAGAATGAGCAAGCCCGCCACCCTGGACTTTCGACTGCCCGCGCCCGACCTGGGTGCCTGGCGCGCAGGCAACACCGGCACCGAGGGTGTGTGGCATTTCGACTCGGGCCAGCCCGGGCGCCATGTGATGGTCAGCGCCCTGGTGCACGGCAACGAGCTGTGCGGCGCCTGGGCCGTGACGGGCCTGCTCGCATCGGGCCTGCGGCCGGAGCAGGGCACGCTCACGCTGGCGTTCTGCAACCTCGATGCCTTCGACCGGTTCGATCCCGGCCAGCACGATGCCTCGCGCTTCACCGATGAAGACCTCAACCGCCAGTGGCTGGACGAGCGCATCGACGCGGCAGACACCAACGAGCGCCGCCGCGCCGCCGCGCTGCGCCCCTTCGTGGCGCGGGCCGACTGGCTGCTCGACATCCACTCCATGCACGAGCCCTCCGCGCCGCTGCTGCTCACCGGCATCCAGCCGCGCAACCTGGAGCTGGCCCGCGCCATGCGCTCGCCCGAGTACATCGTGATCGACGCGGGCCACCAGGACGGCGTGCGCATGCGCGACTACGGTCGCTTTGGCGCGCTGACCGACAACGGTACCCGCTCGCTGCTCGTCGAATGTGGCTTCCATGGTGACCCGGCCAGCCGTGCCGTGGCGCAGGACCAGTGCGTGCGCTTTCTGGAGCAGTCCGGCGCCGTGGGCGCCAGCGCGCTGGCCCAGCGCCTGCCCGGCTGGCGCCTGCCCGACGCGCCGCGCCAGTGGGCGCTGGAGGTCACCGGCCCCGTGGTCGCCACCAGCAGCGCCTTTCGCTTTGCTGCGCCCTACACCGGGCTGGAGCGGTTCGAGAAGGCGGGCACCGTGATCGGCTGGAACGACGGGGTGCCGGTGACCACGCCGTACGACGACTGCGTGCTCGTCATGCCCTCGGTGCGGCAGGCGCGGGCGGGCGTGACGGTGGTGCGCTACGCACGCCGCAGGGCTCTTTAAGGCAATAGGTTTGCTGCGTTTTTAATAGCTTATGGCGCTTTACTATCAAGCGCTAGAGGCTGTTTTTGCTTGAAATCAACGCGGGGCAATGCCATCGCATCGCTGCAGCCGGCCATGCGCTTGACGTGTGTCAAAACCCTGTGGGCAGCAGTTGCGTACATTGCGTAACAATTCGGGCTATGCGTTCCGCCAGGCCCGTTTTTTTACCTTGCACGCCCGGCGTGCCGCCTGCCATGTCCTTGCTTCACCGGCTGAACCTGCTCCAGAAATTCCTCATCCTCGGGACCATCGGACTGATGATGAGTGCGCTGCCCACTTACGTGTATGTGTCCGATGCGCTGCGCGACATCGGTCATGCCCGGCAGGAGGCGCGAGGCGCACCGCCCGCGCAGGCGCTCATGCGCGCGGTGCAGGCGCTTCAGGTGCACCGGGGACTGTCCGTGGGCATGCTGGGGGGCGACGAGTCACTGGCGGCGCGCCGCCCTGCAGCACGCGAGGCCGTGGGCGCGGCGCTGCGCGACGTGTCTCAGCGCTTTGACGCTGCCCGGGTGCCCGCCGCCCAGTTGGCCATCTGGACCGAGGCCCAGCAGACCTGGAGCGCGCTGGAGCAGGCCGTGGCCGCACGCGGCATCGAGCCTGCGCAGAGCACGGCGCGGCACACCGCGCTCATCACCACGCTGCTGCAGTTGGGCGGCACGCTGGTCCATGTCTATGGCCTGCAGATCGACCCCGAGGCACCCACGCATGCCCTCATCCAGAGCGCGCTCATCCAGGCTCCCTTGCTCGGCGAAAAGCTGGGCCTGCTGCGCGCTCAGGGCGCGGGCGCACTGGGGCGGGGCCAGCTCACGCCCGAAAGCAAGGGGCAGTTGCTGGTGCTGCAGCAGCGCGTGGGCGAACTGCAGTCCGACACCTTCCGGGGGCTGGACCGCGCCCTGCAGAGCGACGCACAACTGCAGCGCGCCCTGGGCAGCAGCGCGCAAAAGGCGCAGGCGCACATCCAGCAATCGCTGCAGCTGGCCGAGCGCGAAGTGATCCAGGCGGCCGAACTCAAGATGGCGTCCAAGGATTACTTCGACGCGCTCACGCAGACCATCGAGGCCCTCAACGCGCTCAACACCGAGGCCCTGGCCCGCCTAGACCAGACCCTGCAAGACCGCGTTGTGCGCCTGCAGGGCCGCCTGATCGGCGTGGGGGCAGCCCTGCTGCTGACGCTGGCGGCCACCTGCGCCCTGGCGCTGGTCTTTGTGCGCTCCATGACGCAGCCGCTGAACCAGGCCGTGGCGCTGGCCAGCGCCGTGGCCCAGGGCGACCTGAGTGGTGCGCCCATTGCCCACGGTACGAACGAAGTGGGCCAGCTGCTGCGGGCGCTGCTGCAGATGCGCGAGCAGCTCACCGGCGTGGTCCGCCAGGTGCGCGGCGGCTCCGAAAGCGTGGCCACGGCCAGCGTACAGATCGCGCAGGGCAACAATGACCTGTCGGCTCGCACCGAAAGCCAGGCCAGCGCGCTCGAGGAAACCGCGGCCTCGATGGAGCAGCTCAACGCCACCGTGCGCCAGAACGCCGACAGCGCACGCCAAGCCAGCCAGCTCGCCGACAACGCCAGCACCGTGGCCGTGCAGGGCGGCGAGGTCGTGGCCCAGGTGGTGGACACCATGCAGGACATCAATGCCTCGTCGCGCAAGATCGCCGACATCATCGGCGTGATCGACTCCATCGCGTTCCAGACCAACATCCTGGCGCTCAACGCGGCGGTGGAAGCCGCCCGTGCGGGCGAGCAGGGCCGGGGCTTTGCCGTGGTGGCGTCGGAAGTGCGCAGCCTGGCCGGGCGCAGTGCCGAGGCCGCGCGCGAGATCAAGCAGCTCATCAACGCCAGCGTGGAGCGCGTGGAGCAGGGCACCGCCCTGGTGGACCGCGCGGGCAGCACCATGGGCGAGGTGGTGGCCGCCATCCGCCGCGTGACCGACATCGTGGGCGAGATCAGCGCGGCCAGCCACGAGCAATCCCTGGGCGTGGCCCAGGTGGGCGAGGCTGTCACGCAGATGGACCAGGTCACCCAGCAGAACGCCGCGCTGGTGGAGGAAATGGCTGCGGCGGCCGGCAGCCTCAAGGCCCAGGCCCAGGACCTGGTGCACGTGGTGTCGGTGTTCCGCCTGGGGGCGGAGGGGGCACAAACGCTACGACTTCAGTAGCTGTCAGCGCTTGATGGACAAGCGCTGGAGGCAAAAAACATCCATAAACTGCGCTCCCTTGAATCCCGGACCATGGCAGACTTGCAGCTTTGCATCCAAGCCCTGCCCCATGCTCACCGGTGACCTGCGCAACAAAGTCGATCAAGTCTGGAACGCCTTCTGGTCCGGCGGCATCGCCAACCCCATTGAAGTCATCGAGCAGATCACCTACCTGCTCTTTCTGCGCGCGCTCGACAGCGACCAGACCCGCGAAGACAACAAGGCCCTGCGCCTCAAAACCCAGCCCGTGCGCCTGATACCCGCAGGCGTGGACGCACAAGAGCGCCCGCACGACAACATGCGCTGGTCGCGCTTCAAGAACATGGCCCCGGCGGACATGTTCGACGTGCTCAGCAACCAGGTCTTCCCCTTCCTGCGCGGCCTGCAAGCCT
>DAIQRN010000296.1:0-4056 GCA_036786185.1 Acidovorax sp.
TGGTGGGCTCGTCGAGCACGTAGCACACGCCCTGCAGGTTGCTGCCCAGCTGCGCGGCCAGGCGGATGCGCTGGGCTTCGCCGCCAGAGAGGGTGGGCGCGCCCCGGTCGAGGGTGAGGTAACCCAGGCCCACCTCCTGCAAAAACTCCAGGCGGCTGGCGATTTCGGGCAGCAGGTCGCGGGCAATGTCGCTTTCGCGTTGCGTTAAGCGCCCGGCCTGCGCCAAGTGCGCGGCCCACTGGCGCAGGTCGTCCACGCTCAAATGGGCCAGATCGGTGATGCGCTGCCCGGCAAAGCGCACGGCGCGGGCGGTGGCGTTCAGGCGCGTGCCGTGGCAGCGGGGGCAGGCCACTTCAGCCAAATCCTCCACCTCTTGGCTGGCAAAGCCGATTTCGCGGCCCCGGTTGTCTTCGGCCAGCTGGCTGTCGTCGTACACCTTGCGCTGGTCTTTGTTGAGCTGCACGCCCGTGCCCACGCAGTCGGGGCACCAGCCGTGCTTGCTGTTGTAGCTGAACAGGCGCGGGTCCAGCTCGGCATAGCTGGTGGCGCACACCGGGCAGGCGCGTTGGGTGGAGAAGGCTTGCACGCTGCCAATGCCACTGCCGTCGCCACCCGCCCCCAGCGCGGTGGCCAAATCATCAATGCCGTGCAGCACCTGCACCACGCCCTTGCCCAGCTCCAGCGCCTGGGCCAGGTGCTGGCGCAGCGTGGCCTCGTCGGCGGCGCTGACCAAGACGCTGGCCACGGGCAGCTCAATGCTGTGCTCTTTAAACCGATCCAGGCGCGGAAAGCCGGTGGTGGGCAGAAACGCCCCGTCCACGCGCAAATGGGTGTAGCCGCGCGGGCGGGCCCAGTCGGCCAGCTCGGTGTAAACGCCCTTGCGGTGGCTGACCAGCGGGGCCAGCAGGCCAATCACCTGGCCGCTGAACTGGGTGATGAGCTGCGCGGCAATGCTGTCCAGGCTTTGCGGCTGCACCGGCGCATCGTCGTGAATGCAGTGCTGCGTGCCCAGCTTGACGTACAGCAGGCGCAGAAAGTGCCACACCTCGGTGGTGGTGCCCACGGTGGATTTGCGCCCGCCGCGCGACAGGCGCTGCTCAATCGCCACGGTGGGCGGGATGCCATACACGGCATCCACCTCGGGCCGCCCGGCGGGCTGGACGATGCTGCGGGCGTAGGCGTTGAGCGACTCCAGGTAACGGCGCTGGCCTTCGTTGAACACAATGTCAAACGCCAGCGTGGATTTGCCCGAGCCCGAGACGCCGGTGATGACGTTGAACTTGCCGTGCGGAATCTGCACGCTCAGGTTTTTCAGGTTGTGCTCTTTGGCGTTAATCACTTCGATAGCACGGGGCGCAACAGGGACGTGCTTTTTTGCCGATTTTGTGTGAAATTTCGCCCCCGCCTCGGCCACGCTGTGCCCGTCCAGGCCCAGGGCCTGCTCATAGTCGCGCAGCGCCTGCGCGGTGTGCGAGCCGGTCATTTGCCGCAGCTCTTCGGGCGTGCCCTGGGCGACGATGTGGCCACCGCCATCGCCCCCCTCCGGCCCCAGGTCAATCAGCCAATCGCTGGCGCGAATCACGTCCAGGTTGTGCTCAATCACGATCAGGCTGTGCCCGGCCTCCAACAGCTTGCGCAGCGCGCGCATCAGCTTGGCGATGTCTTCAAAGTGCAGGCCGGTGGTCGGCTCGTCAAACAAAAACAGCGTGCCTTTGCGGGCCAGGCTTTGGCGCGATTTGGCCTGGGTTTTGGCCGCTTCGGCCAGAAAACCGGCGAGTTTGAGGCGCTGCGCCTCGCCGCCGGACAGGGTGGGCACGCTTTGGCCCAGCTGCACATAGTCCAGCCCCACATCCACGATGGGCTGCAGGGCGCGAATCACCTCGGCATCTTGGGCGAACAGCTGCGCGGCCTCGGCTACGGTCAGCGCCAGCACGTCAGCCACATTCAGCAGCCGCCCGCCACGCTCTAGGCGCACCTCCAGCACCTCGGGGCGGTAGCGCTGGCCGTTGCAATCGGGGCAGCGCAGGTACACATCGCTTAAAAACTGCATCTCCACATGCTCAAAGCCCGAGCCGCCACAGGTCGGGCAGCGCCCGTCGCCGGTGTTAAAGCTGAACTTGCCGGCGGTGTAGCCGCGCTGGCGCGACAGCGGGGCGCAGGCAAACAGCTCGCGCAGGCTGTCCCACGCGCCGACATAGCTCACGGGGTTGGAGCGGGCGGTTTTGCCAATGGGCGATTGATCCACCCACAGCACATCGGCCAGTTGCTCCGCGCCCAGCAGGCGGGTAAAGGCCCCGGCGCTTTCCGTGGGCTTGCCAAAGTGGCGCAGCAGCGCGGGCACCAGCACATCTTGAATCAGGCTGGATTTGCCCGAGCCGGACACGCCCGTCACCGTCACCAGCCGCTGCAGCGGAAAGGCGACATCCACGTTTTGCAGGTTGTGGGCGCTGGCCCCTTCCAAAATCAATTTGGGCGTGTTGGCCTGCACCGGGCGCTTAAAGCCAAAGCCCACCTGCTTGCGCCCACCCAGGTAGGCCCCGGTCAAGGTGTCGGCCTGGCGCAGTTGCGCGGGTGGGCCGTCAAACACAATCTGCCCGCCGCGCACGCCGGGGCCGGGGCCCATGTCGATGATGCGGTCAGCGGCCAGCATCACGGCCGGGTCGTGCTCCACCACCACCAGGGTGTTGCCCGCGTTTTTCAGGCGCTGCATGGCCAGGTTGATGCGCTGCATGTCGCGCGGGTGCAGGCCAATGCTGGGCTCGTCCAGCACAAACAAGGTGTTCACCAAACTGGTGCCCAGCGCCGTGGTCAGGTTGATGCGCTGCACCTCGCCGCCCGAAAGCGTGCGGCTTTGCCGATCGAGTGTTAGGTAGCCAATGCCGACATCGCACAGGTAGCGCAAGCGGGTTTCAATCTCTTCCAAAATCAAAGCTTGTGCCGCTTGTTCTGCTTGGTTTTCAGCAGGATTTGTTGCTGAAATGATTGCAGATTCAGCGGGAACAGCTTCTTTTTTAAGTGCTTGAAAAAATGTTTGCAGCCGCACCAGCGGCAGCTGCATCACATCGTGCAGGCACAGGCCGGGCAGGGCTTCCAGCTGCGCACGGCTCCAGGCCACGCCCTGGGGCAGAAAGCGCTGTTCGGGCGGCAGCACCGCATCGGCCTGCGCCTTGCTGCCCACGCGCCACAGCAGGCTTTCCAGCCCCAGGCGCGCGCCGCCGCAGCATGGGCAGGGCGTGTAGCTGCGGTATTTGGAGAGCAGCACGCGAATGTGCATCTTGTAGGACTTGCTCTCCAAATACTCAAAAAAGCGGCGGATGCCGTACCACGTCTGCTCCCACTTGCCGTTCCAGCGCGGCGAGCCGTCCAGCACCCAATCGCGCTGCGCGGGCGTGAGCTTGCCCCAGGCAATGTCGCGCGGAATGCCCTCGGCCTCGGCGTGGCGCAGCAGGTCGTCTTGGATTTCTTTCCACGCCGGGGTTTGGATGGCCTTGATGGCGCCGGTGCGCAGCGTCAGCTTGTCGTTGGGCACGACCAAATTCCAATCCACCCCAATCACCCGGCCAAAGCCCCGGCATTCCGGGCAGGCCCCCGCCGCCGAGTTGAAGGAAAACAGCGCGGGCAGCGGCGCTTGGTAGCTGATGGCGCTGTCTGCGCAGTGCAGGCCCAGGGCAAATTTCCAGATTTCGGGTTCTGGCGCATCGGTCAGGGCATACACCTGCATCAGCCCCTGGCCGCGCAGCAGCGCCAGCTCAATCGCTTCCATGGCGCGGGCGCGTTCGACGTTGCCCATGCGAAAGCGGTCGGCCACCACGTCCAGCACTTTCACGCTGGTCGGTTTGGCGGCTTTTTTGCCTTTTTCGGGCGCAGGGGCGGGTTTTTCCAGCGTGCGCTCGGCCTGAATCTTGGTAAAGCCGCTGGCCAGCAGCCACTGCTGCACCTCGTCGGCGCTGGTGCTGGCGGGCAGCTCCACGGCAAAGGTCAGCACCAGGCGCGGATCGCCCGCCGCCTGGGCGCGTTCCTGCAACTGGGTGTAGATGCTGTCTGCCGTGTCGTGGC
>DAIQRN010000297.1:0-4052 GCA_036786185.1 Acidovorax sp.
CAAGGTCCTTCTTTCAGTCCCACAAAGGGGCAGGTTCGTCACGGAGGTGGCTGCGCAGTTGGGCGTAGTCGGGCACCACGGTGGCCACGGTGTCCCAAAAGCGCGGGCTGTGGTCCATCACCCGCAGGTGGGCCAGCTCATGCGCCACCACGTAGTCGATGAGGGCCGGGCGGTAGTGCAGCAGCCGCCAGTTCAGGCGGATGGAGCCATCGGCCTTGGCGCTGCCCCAGCGCGTCTGCGCGCTCGACAGCCGCAGGCTGGTCCAACGCACGCCCAGCAGGGGCGCAAAGTGGTCCAGCCGGGCCGTGAAGTGGCGGCGCGCGTCGCGCATCAGCCAGGCCTGCACGGCGTCGCGGATCTGCGCCGGGCTGGCGCTCTGGGGCAAGGCAATGTGCAGATGGCGCACGCCCTGCGCCTGGACCAGCGCCCCGCCCTGGCCCGCAAAGCCGTGGCCGGGGTCCAGCACCACGGTGAGCGGCTCGCCCAGGTAGGGCAGCACGGCGCCGTGGGCCCAGGCGATGCGCCCGCCTTCCTGGCGCTGCTGGCGCTCGCGCGCCTCGGCGAGCTTGCGCAGGATCCAGCCGGATTTTTCGCGCAGCGCGGCGTCCACCGCCGTGAGCGTGACCCAGCTCGGCGCGCGCACCGCAAGGCCGTCCGGCCCCACGCTGAAACCAATGCTGCGCCGCCGCGCCCGTGTGAGCGCATAGGCCACCACGGCGTCGCCCAGCAGCAGCTCGCGGCGGGCCTGGGGGTGGCGGAATTCTGCGGGGGACAGCAGCGAAGCCAGTGGGGCTGCAGGCGGTGCAGCGACAGATGGCGCAGGCTCTTTTGCTTCTTTTCCAGGAGCTGCTTGCGCTTTACCATCAAGCGCTGGAGGCACTTTTGGCTTGAAGTCCGGCGCATCGAAGAAATCAAGCGCCAGTTGCACCAGCCGCTGCATGCCAGGCCCTGCCCTTACTTCTCGCCGGGATACGCTTCGGGGTCGAGGCGGCGCATTTCGGATTCGATCCACGCCTCCACCTCGCGCATCAGCTCGTCGGGCTGGCGGCCCGCGCTGGGGATGGGCTTGCCGATGGACACGTCCACCACGCCCGGGCGCTTGACGAAGGCCTTGCGCGGCCAGACCTTGGCCGAGGTCACGGCGATGGGCACCACCGGCGCACCGGTGTCGATGGCCAGGCGCGTGCCGCCGGTCTTGTAGTGGCCCTTTTGGCCGCGCTCGGTGCGCGTGCCCTCGGGGAACATGATGATCCAGACGCCCTTGGCCAGCAGGTCCTTGCCCTGTTGCACCACCTTGTGAAACGCCTGCGTGCGCTGGTTGCGGTCGATGTGGATCATGTCCAGCCGCCCGATGGACCAGCCGAAGAACGGCACGTACAGCAGCTCCTTCTTGAACACATAGGCCAGCGGGTGCGGCATGATCGCGGGCATCAAAAAGGTCTCGTAGGTGGACTGGTGCTTGACCAACAGCACCACCCCCGTGTTTTCGCCCTGGGGCAGGTTCTCCATGCCCGTCACTTCAGCGCGGATGCCCAGGATGACGCGCGCCCCGCTGATGCACAGCGACAGCCACGCCCGCGCAATGCGGTACAGCGGCCTGCCGCGCAGGCCGAACAGCGAGCCCAGCATGATGGCCAGGGTGTAGGGCACCACGGTGATACCCATCCAGAGAAAGTGAATGACGGAACGGATGAAAGCCATTTTTTCAGTCTTTTTGGCCGCCAGCGCTTTATGGTCAAGCGCTAACAGCTATTAATTCAATAGCATCAAACAGGCGCTGGCCCCGGTACCGGTACCGGTGGCGGCAGAGGCGCGGCGGCAGCCAGGCCCGGCACAGCAGGCAGCAAGCGGTCCACAAAATCGTCCAGGCTGGCATGCACCAGCGTTCCCGGTGGCAGCTCGGCCTGGGCCCAGGGCCCGGTGCCCACCAGGTGCACCTGCGCGCCCAGCGCGGCGCCCGCCTGCACATGGGCCAGGCAACTGCCCACCACGCGCACGTCGTGCCGCTCCACGCCGTAGCGGTCGCAGATCTGCTCCAGCAGGCCCGGCGCGGGCTTGCGGCAGGCGCAGTCCTCGTCGGCCGCGTGGGGGCAATAGAACACCGCGTCGATGCGCCCGCCCACCGCCGCCACCTGCCGCAGCAGCTTGGCGTGGATGGCGTTGAGCGCCATCACATCCAGCAGGCCTCGGCCCAGCCCCGGTTGGTTGGTGGCCACCACCACGCGCCAGCCCGCATGGTTGAGCCGCGCAATCGCCTCCAGCGCGCCCGGCAGGGCCGTCCACTCGTCGGCCGAGGTGATGTAGTCATCACCCAGCGGGTTGAGCGTGCCGTCGCGGTCCAGGATGACGAGTTTCATGGGAGGAGGTACCTTGCAGGAGCGAGCCGCCAGCCTATCAGCACCCGGGTCACACCGCCAGACGCGAGAGGTCGGCCACGCGGTTCATCGCGTTGTGCAGCATCTTGAGCAGGCCCAGGCGGTTCATCCGCACATCCAGCTGCTCGGCGTTGACCATCACGTCGTCGAAGAACGCATCCACCGGCGCGCGCAGCACGGCCAGGGTTTGCAGGCTGGCGGTGTAGTCGCCCGCGTCGAACTGGGCATTGGCCTCGGGCACGAAGCGCTGCAGCGCGGCGTACAGGTCCTGCTCGGCCTGCTCCTGCAGCAGCTCGGGGTTGACGTGGGCGTCCACGGGGCCCTCTGCTTCCGCCTTTTTGAGAATATTGCCGACGCGTTTGTTGGCTGCTGCCAGGGCGGGACTTTCCGGCAAGGTCGCGAAGGCACGAACGGCTGCGAGGCGCTGCGGAATGCTGGCCCACTGACCCAACTGGCGCGCGTAAATGGCAGCATCCACCTCCGCTGGCGAGAAGCCGCCATCCCGGAGATAGCCCTTGAGGCGCTCAACCAAGAATTCTTCCAACTCAGCAGCCTTGTCTTGCACCAAGCCCGATGGGAAGGCAGCAAAAGCCAGCCGCGTGAGCTCGTAAAAATGCAAAGGCAGGCGCTGTTCAATCAGCATGCGGATCACCCCCAGCGCATGGCGGCGCAGCGCGAACGGGTCGCGGTCGCCGGTGGGCAGGTTGCCGATGCCGAACATGCCCACCAGGGTTTCCAGCTTGTCGGCCAGCGCCACCACCACGCCAGCAGTGTTGCGCGGCAGCGCATCGCCCGCAAAGCGGGGCTTGTAGTGGTCTTCGATGGCGTGCGCCACGGTTTCGCCCAGGCCGTCATTCAGGGCGTAGTAGCCGCCCATGGTGCCCTGCAGCTCGGGGAATTCGCCCACCATGTCGGTAACGAGGTCGGTCTTGGCCAGCAGCGCGGCCTGGTCGGCATCGGCCACCAACTGCGCATCGCCCAGCTGGGTAGCAATGGCCTTGGCGATGGCGCGCACACGCTCCACGCGCTCGCCCTGCGTGCCCAGCTTGTTGTGGTACACGACCTTGGAGAGGCCCTCGACACGCGAGGCCAGGGTCTTCTTGCGGTCCTGGTCGAAGAAGAACTTGGCGTCGGCCAGGCGCGGGCGCACCACGCGCTCGTTGCCGCCGGTCACAAAGCTCGTGTCTTCGGGGCTGATGTTGCTGACCACCAGGAACTTGTTGGTGAGCTTGCCCGCAGCGTCCAGCAGCGGGAAGTACTTCTGGTTGGCCTTCATCGTGAGGATGAGGCACTCCTGCGGCACGCCCAGGAACTGCTCTTCAAACTGGCAGATGACCACATTGGGGCGCTCGACCAGCGCGGTCACTTCGTCGAGCAAGGCTTCGTCTTCGATGGGGCGGGCGCCATTGCCCACTTTGGCCGCAGCGGCAGCAAGCTGGCGGGCGATCTCGGCCTTGCGCTCGGCAAAGGATGCGATCACGGCGCCGTCTTTTTGCAGCGTGGCGGCGTAGCTGTCGGCGTCCTGCAGCACCACGGGCGACACGGCGGCTTCAAAACGGTGGCCGGTGGTGCTGTTGCCAGCGGTCAGACCCAGCGCCTTCACGGGCACCACGGTGCTGCCATGCAGCGCCACCAGGCCGTGCGCGGGGCGCACAAAGTTCACGCTGGTCCAGCCGG
>DAIQRN010000014.1:0-15484 GCA_036786185.1 Acidovorax sp.
AGCTATCAAATCAGTAGCTATTGACCACTGAGGTACTCGGCCACCGCAGCCATCTCCAGCGCCGTCATCTTCTCGACCACCGTGTGCATGACGGCGTTGTCGTTGTTGCGCTCGCGTTGGTGAAACTGCTTGAGCTGGCCTTCCGTGTAGGCCGCGTGCTGCCCGGCCAGACGTGGCAGGGCCGCGCTGCCTGCGCCGACAGGGCCATGGCAGCTGGCGCAGGCGGGCACGCCGCTCCACTTGTTGCCCGCCTGGTAGACGTACTGGCCGACAGTGGCGAGCGGAGCATCCTTGGCCGCCTCCTTGTGCGGCGGGCGGCTGGCGAAGAACTGGCCCAGCGCGGTCATGTCCTCGGAAGAAAGACTGGCGACCATGCTGGCCATGGCGGTACTCTTGCGTTTGCCGGATTTGAAGTTCTCCAGCTGCTTGGCGATGTACTCGGCGTTCTGGCCCGCCAGGCGCGGGAACACCTCGCTGGCCGACTCGCCCTCCATGCCGTGGCACAGGAAGCATGAGCCGCCGACGATCTTGCGCGCGCGGGCCTCGTCGGCCTGTGCGCAGGCCGCACCCACGGCCAGGGCCGCAAGCGCAACCCCTTTCCAGTGACTCTTCATGCCAACGTGTCCGCCCAGATGTTGCGTGCCCAGGCCATGGCGTAGCGGCCTTCCAGCTCGCTGGCCGCCACCGACACACCGCCGGAGCCGGGCACCGTCACCATGGTCTTCTGCGCCGCGTCGTAGCGGTGCACGCTGGCCACGTGCACCACATCGGTGTCGCTCACGAAGCTGTAGCAGGTGTTGTTGTAGATCGGCAGCGGGTTCGGCTCGCGCCCTGCCAGCAGTGCCACGATGGCCGCAGCCGCTGCCTTGCCGTGCTGGTTGGCCATGTGGCCGGACTTGGGCATGAGGGGCGCGACCTGCAGCGCATCGCCGAGGATGTGGATGTTCTTTGCCGCCTTGGACTCCATGGTGAGCCAGTCCACCTCGCACCAGCGCTTGTTGGCGGTGGTCAGGCCCGCGTTGTGCGCGATGTCGCCCGCGCGCTGCGGTGGCAGCACGTTGAGTACCTGGGCCTTGAGATCGTCATTGAACTCGAACTTGAGGGTGCCGGTGGCGGTATCGACGTCGGCCAGCGCGTGCTTGGGCCGGTATTCTATGATGCCCTTGTAGCGCTCGGCCCAGGCCTTTTTGAACAGCGGCCCCTTGGAGGTCACATCGTCGTTGGCGTCGAGGATGAGCACCTTCGACTTGGGCTTGGCCTGGCTGAAGTAGTGCGCCACCTGGCAGGCACGCTCGTAGGGGCCGGGCGGGCAGCGGTAAGGCGCCAGCGGGATGCTGATGGCATAGACGCCGCCGTCGGGCATGGCCTCCAGCTGCTTGCGCAGCGCCACGGTCTGCGGGCCGGCCTTCCAGGCGTGCAGCACCTTGTCTTGCGCGCCCGGGGCCTTCAGGCCGGGCAGCTCGTCCCACATGAACTCGATGCCGGGCGAGAGCACGAGGCGGTCGTAGGCCAGCGTGGCGCCACCGGCCAGGCGCACCTGGCGCTTATCAAGGTCGATGCCCACGGCGCGGTCCTTGGCGATCTTGACGCCGTGGCGCCGCGCCAGGTTGTCATAGGGCGTGGTGATGTCGGCCATCTGCTTGCTGCCGCCCAGCACCAGATTGGACAGGGGGCAGGAGACGAAGGCATCGTTCGGCTCGACCAGCGTGACCTCGACGCGGCCCTCGGACCACATGCGGATGTACTTGGCCGCTGTGGCGCCGCCGTAGCCTCCGCCCACCACGACCACCTTGCCCCCAGCGCCCCCCGTGGGAGTCGCGCAGCCCGAGGCCAGGCCCAGCACGGAAGCCGCCGACGCGGCACCGATGAATTGACGACGATCCATGGCGTGCTCCCTCACTTCTTCTGTGCCGCGAACCAGGCGGCGATCGCTGCGAGCTGCTCGTCGCTGTAGCCCTTGCTGAGCTGGTGCATGATGGTTGCCGGCTTGGCGCCACGTTTGAAGTCCATCAGCTTTTTGAGCATGTCGTCCTTGTTGGCACCGGCCAGCGGTTCATTGCCCGCCTGGGCCTGGCCGCCTGTGCCATGGCAATTGGCACAGGCGGCAGCCCAGCTGCGCACCTGCAACGGATCGATCTGCGCCTGCGCTGCGCCCGCCGATGCCATCACGGCTACGGCGGCGAGGCCTGAAAGCAAAGAGGAATTCATGTCGTGGGGGCCTCCAAAATGTGCGTTGTTGTTGACGTGGCAGAATAAAAATCCACAAACGCTTATATATCCATTGAATGATAAATGGCCGAGCGCGGCTGGCACCTGGGATGAACCCGGGTGTCGAATCCCGCGATTGATGCAATCGTTTGCTGTTCAGGAAAATTTTCCCAGGCCTACAAGGCCTACCCCATGAGACAAGCCTTTTTTGCTCTGCTGTTCGCGTTCTGCACCGCTCTCGCCAGCGCACAGGACATCAAGGTGGTTTACCACGTGAACACCGGGGTCGAATCGGCGGCCCGCATCCTCGGCAACGTCACCAACCATCTCAATGCCGAACCCAAGGCCAAGATCGTGGTCGTGACGCATGGCGCGGGCATTGGCCTCCTGCTCTCCGACGCCAAGGACGACAAGGGGCGTGAGTTCAGCGGACAGGTCAGCGCCCTCGCCTCGCGCGGCGTGGAGTTCCACGTTTGTAAAAACACCTTGGAGTCGCGCAAGATCGACGAGGACCGCCTGCTGATGGAAGCAAAAATAGTCCCCTCAGGCGTGGCCGAGGTCGCGCGCCTGCAGGCCAAAGAAGGGTTTGTCTATCTCAAGCCCTGACCAGCAGGGTACCCAACCGTTGCAGGACGACCTTCATTCCTGCTCAATGGCGATCTGCACGCAGATGCTGCGGCACATCTGCACCACCTTGTCGTTGGCAATGAAATAGTAAATGCTCACGCCTTCGCGGCGCCGAGCCAGCACACCTGCCTGGTACAGCGTGTTCAGGTGCTGGGACATATTGGGCTGGGTGGTGTCAATCTCGGCGAGCAATTCGCTCACGTTCTTCTCGCCATTGCACAACGCGCTGATGATCTTCAGGCGCATGGGCGCCGCCATCGCGCGAAACAACTCGGCAGCCGTCTCAAAGACACTGTCATCCTCAAGCTGCGAAGCCATGTTTTTCGTGCCCATTTCAGCCATTTCACGATTGTCCACCTGGTTTCCCAGCCAGAAAACACCCAAGGTGCGCCCCATAGTCTAAGCGCGATCGGCGCCAGCAGCACCGCTGGGGCGCAAGCGGCACAATCCGGCTCATGAATATCCTGGAGACCATGCGGCTGGACAAATGGCTTTGGTGCGCCCGCTTTTACAAGACCCGCAGCCTGGCCGCCGAAGAGATCAGCAGGGGGCGGGTCACCGTCAATGGCCAGCTCGCCAAACCCGCACGCGATCTGCGCTGCGGCGATATTGTGGCGTTGCGCCAAGGTCCGGTGGCGCGCACCGTGCACGTCAAGGGCCTGAGCGGCGCACGCGGCCCGGCACCGGTGGCACAGCTGCTGTACGAGGAAACGCCCGACAGCATTGCGGCCCGCGAGAAAGCCGCAGAGTTGCGCCGTTTGGCACCAGATCCCGCATTGACCCTGCACGAAGGCCGCCCCACCAAGCGCGACCGACGCGAGATCGACAAAGTGCGCAGCAAGGGGGACGACTGGGGCCCGCGGTGGAGCGCATCCATCGACGAATGACTACATCTGTGGCATGGCAAATTTCAGGACCCATGCGAATGCCAGATGCAGGAAAACCCAAGAAAAAAGCCCAAGTGATTGAATCACTTGGGCTTTGTCTTAACGGAGTCGTTCACATAAAGCCTTGAAACCCTCATGAATACTAGGTTTCATGATTTGAACAATTACAAGTACCCCCAAAAATACCCCCAATGAATTTGGAGGTCACGTTTTCACGGACCTGCGAGCAATCTAGCGTCCAACAAGCTTCAACAAAATACTTCGTACTGTTGCGGCAATCCGACGATGGCTACTTGCCCATTTGGTCTTTTGCCTCGCTCTGCCCCGCAGCCTTGAACTCGCTATACGCCTTCTGCCAATCCACGTCGGGGAAGGCTGCTTTGACTGAATCCAGAAAGTCCTCGCGGTTCAGCGTCTCGAAGGTCACGTCCTTGTATCGCTCTTCCAGCTTCATTTCCTGGATCAAAGATTCGGCACTTGGAAAGACTCGGTCCAGTTGACCGGTAAGCCACCGTTCTGCAGCCATCTCGGAAACCTCGCCATTGAGCGATTGACCGCGCACCGCATCGGGCTTGGCCTCGATCACGCGCTGGAGGTAGTAGGCAACGATCTGCTCGCGTGAGGTGTCGAGGTGTTTTTGTAAATCTTCAGCGACGGATTTCTGATGCGCCTCCAGCTTGATGCGAAACTCTTTCAGCCGGGTCACCAAATGCGGCTTGGCTGCTTTCAGGACCACCCGCCCGTGGTCCTTGCCCAGCGAGGGCGTGAAGTTCTTGCGGATCTCGTTGAGCGCATCTTCCAGCGGCTTGGACGACAGCTTGCTACCCTTCTCGATCAGCTCGAACGTGGTGCGCAATCGGTTTTCGAGTTCTTTGCTGCCACCCAGCTTCTGGATGTTGGGCGGAATCGCCAGCCGGTGGCGCTGGATGGCCGCGCCAGTCAGGCTCAGCTCGACGTATTGCAGATACGGCTCAAACACCCGCACCTGCCGCGCAAGGTCAAAACGCACGGGTGGTGCTGTTTCAAGGCTGGTGGTCACTTCGGCCAATTTTTCTGGCGTGATGGGTGCCGATACGACATCCACGGTCAAGGCTTCGATGTGCTGCTTGGCCTCGGGGGTCTTGGCCTGGGCAATTGCAATGGCTTTGGCAGCGGAGGACAGCCGAGCCAGCGCCTGCGCCACCTGTTCGCCCGACATGCGCACGGCGTTGGAGGCAGCGCCGTCGGTGGGCTCGGCCTCCAGATACAGCGCAGTGGGGGTGAAGATATAGCCCTCGTTGTCCACCACGACCAAGGCCGTGCGCAGGCCGGGTGAACTCTGCACCGCAATGCCAGCGTCCAGCAGCCGCTTAACCGCATCCACGTTGCCATAGCCCATGCGCATCACGCGGTCGTCAAAATCCAGACTGACGGTCAGCATTTCTTTGCCCACACGACCTGCCACTTCCACCATGGCCTGCGCCAGATCGAGCTGAATACCCGGCCCGGCATAGCAGACCGCCTGCTGGGCAGACCGGACCAGATCGGCAAGGCGCGACGGCGTCAGCGAGCAAAAAAGTGCTTCCAAGTTCATGTGCGAGCTTCTTTAGAACTGAGTCCGTCATTCGCCAAGGTGGAACCATTCATCTTCGGGCAGGGAGCGCAAAAACCTGGCCACCGGTTCAAGTCCATCATGTTTGGCCGCCCACTCGATGTGTTCGGTCAAGCGAAGCATCTTTAGCATTCCGGGGGTGTCATGCCATGCCCCAAGAATCAGCGGCAACGGCGGCTGCCAACCAGATCCGACACGGGTGCGATTCGGCAGCAAATTCCAGAGTGCGCTCCACCGCTGGGGTAAAGGGCAAACGCGGGAGTTCTCGCGGCAATACGCAATCAAGCTTTCAACCGAGTCGCTGGGAGCAGTCGATATGGTGGCATCGGGTGGTGTGATATTCATCGGACGGTGCCTAAATTCCTTGCCTGCAATCATCCAAGAACTCTGAAGCCGGTTCCAACCCCGTCACAAGCAACTGGTCCCGCGCCCGCGTGCAGGCCACGTACAGCAAGTGCCGCTCGGTGTCGTAGACCTCCTGCAAGTCCGCATCGTCGCCCACCATTTCAATGCGCTCTTGCAGGGGAATGACTTCGTCGTCACAGGCCATCACCACCACGGCCCGAAACTCCAGCCCCTTGGCCAGGTGCATGGTGGCGATGGACACATGGCCGCTGGTGGTCTCGGCATGTTCGTCCAGCACCTTGAACGGGACGCCTGCGCTGGCGACTGCCGCCTGCGCCCGCTCTAGCTGGGCTTCTGATCGCACAAACACACCAAAGCTCTCCGGCGGCACCCCTGCACCCATCTGCTCGGCCAGCCATGCACCCACAAGCTTTGCTTCGTCGGCAGACGTTTTGACCACCCTGATCAAGGGTGGCGGCCCGTTAAACACCGAGACCGTATCGCTGCGGGTTTCTGTATTGCCGTCCACATCGACCGCCTGGTCACCCAGCAACCGGTCGGCCTGCTGGCGGATTTGGTGGGAGGTGCGGTAGTTGATGCGCAGCGTGCGCGACCGACCGCGAATGTCCACGCCCAGCGACTTCCAGGAAAACGGCTGCTGAAAGATGCGTTGACCCTGATCCCCCGCAAAAAACAATGCGTCCGGGCGATTGGCCCCCAACGCCGCCAGAAAGCGCAAATGCGCCACGCTGAGGTCTTGGGCCTCGTCCACCACGGCAAAGTCGAAGGGCGGATGGGTACTGCCCGCCAGCGTGTTCGCCAAGCGGGTAAACAACCCAGCGTGGGTAATCAGTTTCTGTTCGGCCAATGCGTTTTGCACCTGCTCAAAAATCGCCCACAGCACCGCCCTCTGCGGTTCCGGCAGCCGTGTTTTGCGCCCCAGGCGGTTGACATCACGGTAGTCCTCCCAGTTCGCCAGTTGCCAGGCGTCGACGACCTGCTCCCACTCGGTCACCAGAAAGTGCAGGCTGAATTTGTGCCCGCTCACTGCCTTCGAGGCATCGTTGAGCAGTTGCCGCACTACATCGCGGCTTGCCAACGTCACGGGCCCATGCTGCGCCCTGTAGAGCCGCAAACCGATGGCGTTGAGTGAATGCACGTCAATGCGCTCGGCAAGCTTCGGCTCGCTTGCGACGAGCCTTTTCAGTTGGATACGCAATGCACTGGCCAGGGTGTCTGAGAACGTGGTGAGCAACACGCGGGCGTCCGCGTGGGTGCGCGCCAGATGCACGGCCCGGTGCAATGCCACGATGGTCTTGCCCGTGCCGGCAGAGCCAGACACACGGGCCGGCCCGGTGTAGTCGCGCTCGACCCACTGGCGCTGCTCGGGGTGCAAAAAGACGGCCCACTTGTCCCAGGGGAAGTTCAGCGCCGCCTCCAGCTCGGCCACATTCGTCATCACGCGGAAACGACGTTGTGCGTCCGGGTGGTCGAACGGGTTGGCGGTGGCCACAGCGGGCGCGGGCACACGGGGTTTGCCACCGGTGGCCAGCTCCAGCAACGCCTCTGCCGCTTCGGCAGGCAGGTGGTCGGCCAGCGCCAACAAGCTGTCTTCGGTGGCGGCCTTCACGTCGGCCAGCCACTCCACCGGCACCCCATACCCCAACAACTCATCGTCTGGCGAATGGGCAAACAGCAGCCTGGCGGATGATGTGTCGCGCTTCGGCGCCAAGGGCAGCTGCGTCTGCACATACACCGGCACCACCACTTGCTGCACGGTCTCGCGCACCTCGACCAGCTGCGCCGCGCCTGTCGTGGGGTGTGTCTCCAGCTTGCGCCGGGCCGCCCAGTCGTAGGCTTTGTCATGGTGATCCACATAGCAAAGCAGCAGACTGGCCTGCGTTTTGTGCAGCACGATGCGGATGTCGCTGCCGGCCCGCACGGACCAGAAATGCTTGTCTTTGGACTGCTCGATGCGGTGCAGGCTCATGCTGGGATGGGCCGGGTTCAGTTGCAGGTCAAAGGCGGTGGTTTTGACGGCCTTTTGCTCGTCGCCCGTCAGGCGCGCCAGGCTGTCGGTGAAGGTGTCGGCGATGCGGAAGTCCATAGCTTGTGCGTTCAACACTGATCCTTGCTGACGTAGTGATCGGTCCACGTTGTCGTGGGCGGTGCGAGCAGCTTGGGTATGGGCAAGGCTTGTAACACGCGGCCCAATTCCAAGCGACTTAGACCGTAGGCCACGGACAGCCGGTCGTAGTCAATTAATGCGACTTCATCGATCACCAAATCGTCCGGCGTCGTCACCACGCGCGGCGTTGTGTACAGCCATGAGAACCCGTGTAAACCCTTACTCATGGATGCGGTCAACGCTGCGTAGAACTTCATGCGCGCGCCACCGCCACTCAGAAAAAACGGTACGCCAGCGGGCGCTACCGTGCGCGCGAAGTAGTTCCGTGCGTTCCACAAAGCACTGCCCTGCACCTGCCCCAGAATCTTGTCGTAGAAGCCACTATCTGGACCTCGTACGCCTTTGCTCTCGTTTACCGTGATCCCAGCGAAATAGTCGGTAAATAAATCCGGAATCTTGCTCTGCTGGTCAGTTTGGAACTTGAACTTCTGCAACTGCTGCGAAAGTTCCGCCGCCGCTCCGGATTGCCTCAGAGCCTCGCTCCACCAATCCACACGGTGGCGGTGCAGATTGCTGACGCCGTGGGGTTGAACGACTGATGTGTAGAAGTTGAAATCCCACTTGCCGCCTCGTGCTGGAAACACATGAAACAGCGACGCATCCACAGTGCCAGCCCCCACGTCGGCCATGAGAAAAATGTTCTCCGCCTTCCGGTCGAAGCTGGTGGACACGACGAAACCATAAATTTGCGCGGCAATTTCCGGCACGACCAGCACCTCGGCGTCCTGGTCCGAGCCGGTGGCAGAAGGCGGCTGCCGCAACAGCTCCACGATGGTGGTCTCATCCACCGGCCCCGTGTGACCGGCGATCGCCCAGGCCAACGCACAAAGCTGGGCAAAGGGTTTTATCAGCGTCGAGTCTTGATAGTGTGCAGCGGGAAACCCTACGGATAGCTTCCAGAAAAGCTGTGTGCGGCGGTAGGTCTGCGCGTGGCGCGTCAGCAGCCAGGCCCTTGCACGCTGGATGACCAGCGCCAGGAATGCGACGACGCGCACCTGGTTTTCCTGATTTTGCGGTGCCGCCAGAAAAGCGAGCTTCAGGTCGCGGTGGCATTCGGAGCCTCCGGCAAGAGAAAACTGCGAGCCAGTCTGAAACAAACGCGAAGGCAGAAGGTACTTCTCGATGCCCTCGTAATTGCCGAAAGGAACCACGAAGGACTTGCCCAGCGCGCTGTCGCCGATGACTACCTTGACCGAGGAAGTGCCGAAATCCACCCCCAACGCAATTTCGTGCTGTGCCTGTGCCTCGTCGACCAAGGCTTGCGTCTGGCGGCCTGCCAGTTCCATCTGCGGAGCAAGGGCGATGGCTTTGTCTGCACCTGCAGTGAGCAGCAGACGGGCTGAAGGTGATACGGTCAGCGGCTTGACCGCCGAAAGGGTTGCAGGGGCCACTTCTGTTGACGGCGCCAACTGTCGGGAATTCGGCCGGGCGGGGGGCGGGTGAAGCGTCTTGCTTGAGATCAGCAAATCCTGTGTGGGTGGACGGCTGCGCACCTGTGTGGCCAGCTTGTCTTGATTGGCGGAGGGTGTTGCGCGCCGTGCCTGCGGGGTGGGCCGCCTGTTTGCAGACCGCGCCAAGGGCGCAGACGCTGCACTGCGCGGCGGCGGGCCTGCTGCAGCCGGTGGGTGTGGTGGTTCGGCCTTGGCAACAGTCTGGGTGACATCTTTTCTGCCGGATGCCACTGCGATCCCTGCTTCCGCACGGGCCAGCTCGAATGCTTCCCTGAACGATTTCGCCATGATTTCCCCTATCTTGCTGACAAGCATCAACTGATGCGAATCACTCCTGCAGAAACCACACTGGGGTGTGGTGCCGAATCGGTCTTGAGCCGCAGTTGTGCGATCCTTTCATTGACTCTGTTCGCCTCTCTTTGGAGTCGACCGCGCACCGCAGGAATCAGGCCCCGCCGCCGGGGGTTGCTGGATGCCTCGAGCCTCTGAATCTGCTCCTGCGCTTGCTGGCTTTTCGTTGCGAGCCGCTGTTCCAACAAGCCCACCATCAGGCGGATACGGTCTGCGTCTTCGCGCTGCTGTGCCTCAACAAAATGGCGAAAGCGCTCATCCAACTCGGTGCGGCACTCATCTTGCAAGAAGGCGGCATGGTCCGGATCAATCTGGTCTGCTGCGCCAAGCCAATCACTGCCCTTGAGGGCAGCAGTGTTGACCAGTTGTTCGGCCTGGTTGCCATCCAGGACCTGGTCATGGTCCAGAGACCTGACGATGTACTCTAGGCGCTCGATCTCACGCGAACCCGAAACCGACCAGCGCATTACTACATACACATAAGCCCCACGCTGGAGCTTTGGCAGGTGTTTCTGGTGCAACTCCAGCGCGGCCACAGGGTGATAGCTCAGTTCGCTGCCCGCCGCGCGAAGCTGCTCTCCGACGAAGCGCACCAGGGGGTGGTCCTGGCCCACGATCTCGGTGCCAGGTGGGGCTTTGCCCTTGCGGTTGTCAAATCGCAGCAGCAGCGGGTTGCTAGCCAGCAGTGTCGTGCGGCCCTGCAGGCGCTGGGCCTGGATGAAATCTGCAAACTTGACGCGTGCCTCGGTGGCCAGCTCCATCCGGTACAGCATGCCGTCGTCGTTCTGCGCGACCAATCTTGTTCCAGCGTAGGCACGCAGGAAAAAATCGCGCACGTAGGCCAGCAAGTCCTCGCCGCGGATATAGCGCCCAACCTCGTCGGCTGCGCGCACTTTGTTCTGGATGTATTCACCGTGCGCAATAAGATTGGCGGCCTCAGATTCGAGTTGCGCCTCCCGACGCTGCTTCCTCTCGATGGCCACTGCAGACGAGTCGATACGCCTGTTTATCTGCTCGGGCGTCAGCCTGTGCGAGAGCAGCTCATAGGCCAGCTTGCGCATTTCTTCGCCCAGCACGGCCTCCATGCTGCCCAGCGCCTGCCGGAAGGCGCCGAGTCGTTCCAGCAACCGTTCGTAGACCCTGTCGTCAATGGAGTCCTCATACACCAGGTTCCAGATGAGGATCTGCTCTTCCTGCTGACCGATGCGGTCAATCCGTCCGATGCGCTGCTCGATCTTGGCCGGATTCCACGGCAGGTCGTAATTGATGAGAAGGCTGGAGAACTGCAGGTCCACCCCTTCTGACGCTACCTCCGAAGACAACAGGATGTGGGGCCCATCGGGGCGCTCAAAGTGCTCCAAGGCCTGTTGCTTATCCATGCCACCGTGCAGCACCACCGCCTGAACCCCGCCGCGTGCCAGCCTGCGCTGCAGGTAATACAGCGTGGCGCGGTAGAAGGAGAACAGCACCACCTTTTTGCCCGGGTGCTGCCGCCAGTACTCGGCCAGATGGCGGTGCAACAGTTCAAACTTGCTATCGTTAGCAGCCAGCGCTTGCGCATCACCCACCTCGTGGGCAATCGCCCTGAGTTCGTTGAGCAGCGTTCCGCCAGGGCGCCGGGCATGGTCTTCGATGTCAGCATCGAGCTCTGCCGCAGCCTCGCCAAACGCCTGCAGCTCCTCGGCCGTATCGAGCCGTGCCTTCCAGCCTTCGCAGGCTGCGGCCATGGAGCTGGCCATCTGGCGCTGCGGGATGGTGAGCAAGAAGCCCTCTGAGATGTCAAGCTCTTCGCACAAGTCTTGCACCGCAGCAGTGACCTGGTTGTAAAAACTCTCCTCGATGGCAGACATACGCGCCTTGAGCACCACAGGCAGACGTTCCACGCGGTTGATCTGCACGTCGCGCTTGAGGGTGCGCGTGACGACCTTGCTCAGCGGGTTGACACGATCCAGCTGATCGGCAATTTCTGCCCGGCCGCGCGGGCTGGAAAGCTCTGCGTCGCTGGGCGGGTTCTGGCGCAGGTAGGTCAACTGTTCGCTGTCCTCGAACCAGCTCAGCGCCTGCGCAGTGGCCACAGCGGAGACAAAGTCCTGCTGGGTGATGATGGAGCCCAGCACTCGGTCGCGCAAATCCACGATAGGGGCGTTGGCGCGCAAAGTCCATTCGAAGGACTGCTCGTAGGGAAAAGCGTCCTCGTCCAGCAAATGCACCAGGTTGAACAGGTCGCGGTTGCGCATCTGGATGGGCGTGGCCGACAGCATGACCATGTGCTGCGCCGCCGGGCGCAGCAGCGCGCCCAACCGGTAGGTTTGGGTGTCCTGGTTGCGCAGGTAGTGGGCCTCGTCGATGATCACCATGTCGATCAAGGGCTCCTCCAGATCGGACTCGTCCAGCAGACGCGCCAGGCGTGCTGCTGCCGCGTTGGAGGGCTCGTCCTCGGCGTTCCAGCCGCGCGGTGGGCGAATGCCCTGCAGGCTGGCAATGAGGGCGAACTCCTGCCGGGGCTGGCGCTTGACCTCTTCGAGCTGCTGCAGCAACTCGTGTGCATCCACGATGCTGGCCTTGACGCCAAAGCGGTGGGCCAGTTCGCGCTTCCACTTGTCGCACAGCATGGCCGGGCAGACCACCAGCAGGCGGCGCGCATCCTCGCGCGCCTGCAGTTCCGTCCAAATCAGGCCGGCCTCGATGGTCTTACCCAGGCCGACCTCGTCGGCAATCAGGATTCCGTTGGTGGGCGAGTCCAGAAACTGCAGCACCGGCTTGAACTGGTAGGCCAGGAACTCCGTGTTGGTGGAGTTCATGCTGTAGATCAGGTTGGCCAGCTTGCCGCTGAGCCGGTAGTAGGTGATGGCACCGCGCAGGTCGTTGGTTCGGCCATAACGGCCCTGCTTGATCAGTTCGTAAGGTCCGGGCGCCTTTTTCTCCACTTTTTCCAGTGCACCGGGCAGGAAGAACTCTTCGGTGCCGTCCAGAAAGTTCACGAGCACCCGCTGGCGCGTAGGGGGGCCGTCGGTCTCACGACCCAGGATACCGATGCGGCCTGGATTGGCCTTCAGCCTGACCTTATCACCTGCCTGCATGCCGCCCCCTTACCCTTAACACCGTCACAAACATCATCTTTCAGGTGATCGATCACCTTCACGGCAATGCGCCCCCACTTCGGTTTGTGGAATGGGCGCGGAGATCCACAAAGCAATTGCGTTGCAGATCAAAGGCAGTGGTTTTGACGGCCTTTTGCTTGCCTCCTATTAGGCATGCCAGGCTGTCGGTGAAGGTGTCGACGATGCGGAAGTCCATAGAAGTTGCCGCATCAAGGCATTGACCACAGTCCAACCGCTATCTCGGCAAGATTCTTGGCGCGTTGGTCGATGTCTTTGAACTTGAATTGCGTTTTGCTTATCAATTCCTGGGTGAGTTTGATGCCGGATTCTTTATAGGCGTGCCGCTTCTTGAGGAAAGGGTTGTTCGACGCACCGATATTCAGCGCCCCAGCAAACAAGGTCAGGTTGCCGATTCGCGATACATACTTGGGATGGAGCGATTCAGCCTTTTCCCCAAGGTATTCAACCCAGTCGCCCAACTCTTCTTTCGCCCGCTTGGTCTTGATCTTCTGCGGCATGATGTGTTCCACATGAACGTCCGCTGCCCCAAGCACTTGTAATTCCGCATAGCCTCCATGCTTCGATAGTTCGATCTGCTCAAGGCAGTAGCGGGCGCGGTCAATCACATTGGAAGTGAAGTTTGCCGCCGCGAATTCATCACGGAACTTATCGTCGGTGGGACACAGTTCCCGATATGCCTCTCGCGTTCCCTGGACCGGATTTTTTGGATTTACGGCGCACAATTTTGCAAAAAGCGCTTCGGTCTCGTTGGACCGTTCGCGGCACACATGGCGACGCAACACGAAGCTCTCGGTAAGTTTGAGAACTTCCCGAAAATGTTGTTTGCTACAACCTCCCACGCGAAGATGCATCAGAAACCCATAGGTCTGGACTGCCTTGATCATCTTCAGGTTGCGCAAACTCCGATCGGTTTCAGCGTCCTTGGTCTTTACCAGAACCAGCTGACCGTAAATCTTGGCGCTCTGCACCAAGCGCGCCAGGAAGTCACTGAAATTCACTTGGCCAATGGCGGACGCGTCAACATCGGCGCTGGCGCTCTCATCCACCGTCTCTGACTCGTCGTCGGTCGCATCCTCGGGTTCTGTGTACAGATGACGCTCCGGCAACGCCTTGGCTTCCAGCACTTGGCCCATGAACACGCGTTTGAAACCCAGCACCACCTCGGCGGCCGTTATGCGGACCTTCAACAAGCTCATCAGGTAATAGCGGAAAAACGCATCCGAGCTAGTGCCATCAAGATGCTGAATCAGCTGTGTCCAGCTGGATCGCGCCGTCTGCAATGGGACATCGCCAAATCGCGCGGCATTGCCCAGCAAAAAGTTTTTGATGATGTCCGTCGGGCTTAATTTCAGACCCCGGTTGTTGATGGTTTCAAAGAGCTTGAAGGCGTCTTTCGCCTCGCTGACATCTAGGCGGATCACGATGGCCTGGTTCTTCAGTCGATACAAGAACGAAGCCAGGGCTTCAAGCGTCTGCTCGGCGATCCATTCACGGGCAGTGTCAAAAGCCAGCTCCAGTTGCTTGTTCTGAAACTCCTGCTGCAGGTCATTGGCGACCAGACGGTCGAATTCTGCCGCGTCTATGGAGTCCAGCGACACCTTGCGCACCGACTGTCCGCCAAGTGGTTTCGCCTGAAGCAAGCGCGCCACCTCAGCCGCCTCGTCCTTCTCACCCATTGCATCAAGGCGCTGACGGATGCACTCCAGGAGAATAGTGACAGTCGTCAACCGCTGCTGACCATCCACCAGTTCCAATTTGTTCAGTCCGGCCGTATGGTGACCTGCAAGACACACGATGCTGCCCAGAAGATGGGTGTCGCTCCCCTCTATCAACCCGATGTCGTCGATCAGCTCCCAAATCTGGCGCTCATGCCATGAATACCGACGCTGATAGGTCGGGATGATGTATTGCTCGTTGTTCGAGCCGAAAAGCTGATTAATGGTCAGCGAGGTGGGAGTAATGATCATCTGGGAGTTTCCTGTTTCAAACCTTGAACACCTTCATCACCTCATCCCCCAGGTGATTAATAACCTTCACCGCCACCCGCCCCGATTTCGGTTTGTCAAACGGGCGCGACGTGTCGCTGTTGAGCGTGTCCCAGGCTTCCTTGTCGATCTCGGCTTTCAGCGTGGTTTTGAGTGCGCTGTAGGGGTCATTGGCACCCAGAAAGTAGGCGTGGCGCACGAAGAAACTCTCTTCGTTGTAGTCGGTGTCGATGAACCAGCAGGCGATGCCGTCGGCGCCGTCGCTGACCACTTCGCCGGTCTGGGGCTTGAACACGTCCACGCCGTTGACCTTGATGCACATCTGGCCGCTTTCCTGGGGCAGCAAGGTGATGTCGGGCTCACCGAAGATGACAAACAGGTTGCCCTTGCCGGTGTTCTTCAGGTCATCTGCCATGTGCAGATCGGCGTTCATGCGGGCCTTGAGCACGGGGATGCGGCCCAGCTTTGAAAATTCGGTGGCGTGGGCTTCGTAGTTGAAGGCGCAGGCAATCAGCACGTCAAAACCTGCGTCGCCACACTCGCGCGCGGCCTCGACCAAGTCGCTGCGCTGCACGGTGCCAAACTCGGGGCCGATGAAGATGCCGGCGCGCTTTTCCACTTCGCCTTCCATGTAACGGCCTTCGGCACACACCCCGCCCTCACCCGGCCAGGGCGTGAGGGAGGTAAAGGTGATGCGGTCGGCCTTGTGCGCCTGCTGCACGCCAGCGG
>DAIQRN010000298.1:0-4036 GCA_036786185.1 Acidovorax sp.
GCGCGGGTGTCAAAGCGAAAGAAGATCTCGTAGAACTGCTGGCCCTGTGCCACCCACAGCAGCCGCCAGACCCAGCTCAGCACATACAGCAGGGCAATAGGCCGCCACACGCCGCCGGGCTGCGTGCTGCGCAGCATCCAGACCAGCAGCGGGGGCCAGACCAGGTAGAAATGCTCTTCGACCGACAGCGACCACATGTGCAGCAGGGTGTTGGGGCTGTCAAAGAAGGCGATGCCGTAGTCGGCCAGGTACAGCAGCGACACCAGTGAGTCCTGGTAAACATCGTCCAGCCCGGGCCAGACCCGGGGTGCGATGAGGCAGTACGCCGCCAGAAAGAGCACCAGCGCGGGCATCAGCCGGAAGAAGCGCCGCCGGTAAAAGCGCCAGTAGTCCAGCCGCCCGTCGCGCTGCCACTCCTGCAGCAGCAAGGTCGTGATCAGGTAACCGCTGAGCACGAAGAACAGATCCACGCCGAGGAAGGCGCCACCGAACATGGGCACGTGGGCGTGGGAGAAGATCACCAGCAAGATGGCCACGCCGCGCAGGCCGTCCAGGGCGGGGTTGTAGGCCAGCTTCAAATCCTTGCTTTGCAAAACGCGATCACCTCCTCGTGCAGCCCCGGCCAGCGGGTTGGCAGGGGGCGTTACTTTCATTACCTTCATTCACAACCTGGCGGTGCGTGGTCCGCCTGCGTGTTGAGGCGCATCGGCCGCGCGCACGCACGGATGGCATGCCAACGCGGGCACGCTGCATGCCTGAGTGGGTAACGCGTAAAAAGTTCGGCGCGGGGGGGCGGCGTACGCCCCGGCATTCACGGGGTGTTGGGGGTGGTCGCGGCAGCCATCTCCAGCTGCATCATCACCATGTTGACCAGCGTGCTCACCGAGGGGCGCCCGGTCTCGATCACGTACTGGGCGGTTTCCCGGTACAGAGGGTCGCGCTGGGCGTACAGCGTGCGCAGTTTTTCCATTGGATTGCCGCCCTGCAGCAGGGGGCGGGTGCGGTCGTGCTTGACGCGCTTGTAAATCTCTTCGGGCGAGGCACGCAGATACAACACGTTGCCAAATTGGCGAAGTACGGCGCGGTTCTCCGCGCGCAGCACGGCGCCGCCGCCAGTGGACAGCACCATGCCGCCGGGTTGCTGGGCCACGTCGGCCAGCACTTGGGCTTCCAGGTCGCGAAAGCGCTCCTCGCCCTCCGTGTCGAAGTAGCTGCGGATGGTGGTGCCTATGGTTTGTTCCAGCCGGTGGTCCAGGTCGATGAAAGCAACACCGGCCCGGTGGGCCAGCTGCCGGCCGACGGTGGATTTGCCCGAGCCGGGCATGCCGACCAGTGCACAGCGAATCTGCATAAATGTCCTGTTTTCTTGCCTGCGCCCAGCGCGTGCGCGCGCCTGGGCTGCGGGCCAAGTGTAAGACGCGGGCTGGCGTGGAGCCGCGTGGGGGTTGTGGTGTCGAATTTGAGGTGTTTTTGGCCTCCAGCGCTTACCCATCAAGCGCAAGCAGCTATTAAAAACAGAGTAACTCGGATCGGCCCGCAATGGTGTACCCAGCGCCGTGGGGGCGGGTGCGATTGGACGCTGAAGCCCCATGGCGTTACGCTTGGGCCATGAGCCAGCGCCCGATCTTTGACCGCCTTGCCCGGTCTGCGCGAACGCTGTGGCGCCTGCCGCAGCCCTTTTGGCGGGCCGTGCAGATGTGGCTGGACGCCGATGGCCTGCGCATGAGCGCCGCCATGTCGTTCTACGGCATGCTCAGTCTGGCGCCCCTGCTGCTGTTGCTGGTGGGCGTGTTTGGCTGGTGGGTGGACCGCAGCTATCTGGAGACCAGTCTCGTGGCGCAGGTGGAGTCGGTCATGGGGCAGCAGGTGGCCGGCGTGGTACGGCAGGCGCTATCCAGTGCCAGCGCACCGGCGCAGGGCTGGCTGGCTTCGCTGGTGGGGTTTGTGGTGCTGCTGTCAGGGGCCACGGGGGTCTTTGTCGAGCTGCAGTCGGCGCTGGAGCGCCTGTGGTTGCAAGGCGGCCCTGCGCCGCAGCGCGCCGCCTGGTGGCACATGGCCTCGCTGCGCTTGCGCGGGCTGGCCTATGTGCTGGCGTTGGGGTTTCTGCTGTTGGTGTCGCTGGTACTGTCCACGCTCATTCATTTGCTGGCCGACTGGGCGGCCGAGCGCCTGTCCATTGCCCCGGTGGTGCCATTGCTGGGGGTGCTGAACGAGTTGATTGCCCTGGGTCTGGCCGTGGCGCTGTTCGTGGGGCTCATGCGCATCGGGGTTGGCCCCAAGCCGCGCATGCGCTACCTGGTGATGGGCGCGGCGGTGGGCGCCATCCTGTTCACCGTGGGCAAGCAGCTGCTGGCCTGGTACTTGTCCACAGCGGCCGTTGTGTCGGCCTATGGCGCGGCGGGGTCGCTGGTGGTGTTGCTCATGTGGATCTACTTCTCATCGGCCGTCCTGCTGTTCTCGGCCAGCTGCGCGCGGGCGTTGGAAGAGGGGCTGCAGCAACCGTCGGATGGCCGCGCGCCGCCCGAGCGATGACAAGTCTGTAAGCGTTGGCAACTCCAAGGGGCGCAAAGGGCGTTGCAGCCGCTACCTGGCGGCACTTCTTACGGCTCTTTACAAAGGGGCAACGTGCGGTACGCGTTTCGTGTGTACCTTCGCGGCCTGTGCACTGCCCAGCCGGGTACGTTGCCAAGAACACACGAGGAAATCCGCATGTCTGTCTCCGCACCCACCTCCGCCCCCGCTGCCGTGCCCGCCATGAAGTGGATGTGGGCGGCCATTGGCGCGCTGGGGGTGAGTGTGCTGGCCCTGGGGGCCACGCTGGTCCTGCAGCAGCGAGCGCCGTCGGCTCCTGCGCCGGTGGCTGCCGCGCCCGGCACGGCGCAACTCGCCATGTCCCCTGACCCGCAGGCCCTGGCACTGGCCAGCAACGCACCGACTGCAGAGCCAGAGGGGGCGGCCAAGGCGCGCGCACCCGCGGCTGCGACGCTCAGTGGCTTGCGCCCGCTGGGCGCCAGCCCACGGCCCGAGGGTGGCCAGATGGTCCCCGCCGCGGGTGCGGTCGAGGCCCCGGTGGCGCGTGCGCCCGTGTGCGCATCCTGCGGCCGGGTGGAGTCTGTCCAGGCCGTGGAGCAGGCCGAGCCTGCGACGGGCGTGGGCGCCGTGGCGGGCGGCGTGCTGGGTGCCGTGGTGGGCAACCAGGTGGGCAAGGGCAGTGGCCGCACGGCCGCCACCCTGCTGGGTGCCGCAGGTGGCGGCTACGTGGGCCACAAGATCGAGCAGCGCACGCGCACCAGAACGGTTTACCAGGTGGCGGTGCGCATGGACAACGGGTCGGTGCGGCATTTTCAGCGCGCCCAGCCTACGGCCGTCGGCACGCCGGTGGTGCTGCAGGGCAAGGGCTTTCGCGTGGACCAAGGTGGCTCGGCCCGGGGGCCAGACGCGTACCCGCAGGCCCAGCAGCCCCGCGCGATTCGGGTGTCCGAGACCTATTGAGCCTGCTGGGTGGGCTGCAGCGGGGTTACAGCACCACCGGAATTTCGGTTGCGGGCGGCGTGTTGCGGCTGCGGCCGCAGCGCACGATGCCATCGATCATCACCATGCCGATGCCCGGGATATCGCCCAGCTGAACGCTTTCGAGCAAGGTGGCGCCTGCCGTGTGCTGGGCGCGGTCCATGAAAACGAAGTCCGCCGCGCGGCCTGCCTCGATCAGGCCGCAGTTGAGGTTGCGGATGCGCGCCGTGTTGCCCGTGGCAAAGCAGAACACCAGCTCGGCGGGGATGTCGGCAAAGCTCGAGATGAGCGCGATCATGCGCAGCATGCCCAGGGGCTGCACGCCCGAGCCCGCAGGGCCGTCGGTGCCCAGGATCACGCGGTGCGGACACTTGAGCTCGATGGCGGCGCGCGCGGCCTGGATGGCGATTTTTTCGTTGCCGTTGTGCACCAGTTCAATGGCGCGCGATGACTTCTCGCACAGCTCGCACACATGCTTCCAGGGCAGCGAGGTATGGCCGCCGTTGATGTGGCCGATCACGTCGGC
>DAIQRN010000299.1:0-4021 GCA_036786185.1 Acidovorax sp.
CCTCTTGCACATCGTCGGCTTCGGCCAGCCGATGGCCGAGCGGATGCGCGGCCGGTATCCAGACGCGCAGGGTTACACGCTCGGCATCGACAGGAAGGCCATCATGTCCAAGATGGCTGCCGAAAAGCAGCGGCCGGCAGGCAACAGTCAGATTACACCACTATGAATATAATAGCGGACAGGGCCGATTTCACCTGCACTTGAGATCGTTGTGAGGCTCTTCTAGCGAATGCTAGTGATGCACTCGATAAATGTCGTACGTCGAAATCGTCGTTTACAGACGTGCGGCGATTTCCATCACTACTATTCGCTAGAAGAGCCCGTTGTGACCTCTTATCTGGTGAAAAGGCCCGTGCTGGGTGCCGCTTGGTGCTCACCCCCGCTCGCGCAGCGCGCGTTCAATCCGGTCCCGCCGCACCGTCGTCTTCGGCACCTTGAACGGGAACCACATGCGCACGTCCTCTTCCAGGCCGATGCCGTGCATGTAGTTGTAGATGGCTTTCTTCAGGCCCGCGCCCAGCACGTCGTGGTCCACGCCCGTGGGGTCGATAAAGGCCACGTCGTTCTTGGCAAAGTCGCCCGGTGGCAGTGGCGCCAGGGTCACGCCGTACTCTTCGGGGTTTTTGCCGACGGGGGAATGCACGGTGCATGCAAAGCGGTGGAAGAACCCGCTCTGGATGCAGCCGTTGGCAAACAGCTGGCGCACGTATTCGAGCGCGTCCACAGTATCTTGCACCGTCTGGGTGGGAAAGCCGTACATCAGGTACGCATGCACCAGGATGCCGGCGTCGGTGAACGCCTTGGTCACGCGGGCCACCTGGTTCACCGACACACCTTTTTTCATCAGGTTGAGCAGCCGGTCTGATGCCACCTCCAGCCCGCCGGAGATGGCGATACAGCCGCTGTCGGCCAGTAGCTCGGCCAGATCGGGGGTGAAGGTTTTTTCAAACCGCACATTGCCCCACCAGCTGATGCCCGCGTTGCGCGCAATCAGTTCGGTGGCCAGGGCCTTGAGGGCCTTGGGCGGTGCGGCCTCGTCCACAAAGTGAAAGCCGGTCTGCCCCGTCTCGCGCACGATGGCTTCGATGCGGTCAGCCAGCACGCCAGCGCTGGCGCCCTCGTAGCGGCTGATGTAGTCCAGACTCACATCGCAAAAGCTGCACTTCTTCCAGTAGCAGCCATGTGCCACGGTCAGCTTGTTCCAGCGCCCGTCGCTCCACAGCCGGTGCATGGGGTTGAGCATGTCCAGCAGCGACAGGTAGCGGTCCAGCGGCAGGCCGTCCCACGTGGGCGTGCCCACCTCGGCAAAGGCGATGTCGGCTTCCATCATGTTGACGTACTGCACCTGCCCCTCATCGCTTCGGACAAAGGTGCGCACCAAGCGCTGGCGGCCGCGTTCGCCGCGCAGGTGCTCCAGCAGCGCCAGCAGCGGGCGCTCGCCTGCGTCCAGCGTCACGTAGTCAAAGAAGTCGAACACACGCGGGTCGGCCAGCTCGCGCAGTTCGGTGTTCACAAAGCCGCCGCCCAGCACGGTGGCAATGTGCGGGTGCCGCGCCTTGATGGCCTGGGCGATGCGAAACGCGGCGTACACGGATCCGGGGAATGGCACGGACAGCAGCACCACGGTGGGCTGGTGCTTGGCGATGGCTTCGTGGGTGAGCTGCTCCAGCAACTCGTCCACCAGCGTGGGCGGCGCAGCGAGTGCTTGGGCCAGCGGGTCAAACGTGGGCTGGCTGCCGGCCAGCGATTCGGCATAGCGCACAAACTCAAAGCGCTCGTCCACCGCGTCGCGCAGCACATCGGCCAGGTCGTTCAGGTACAGCGTGGCCAGGTGCTTGGCCTTGTCCGTCAGGCCCAAAGCGCCAAAGGCCCAGCCCAGCGGGTCGCCGCCTTCGTCATCCACATACACATCCAGCGTGGCAAAGCGCGGGCCCTCGGGCAGGTAGTTGCGGCCCACGATGCGGTGCGCCAGCGTGCTGTCGCGCCCTTGCAGGAAGGCGATGGCCGGGCCGATGGTGGCCAGGTAGCGGTCCTGCTGCGCGGCAAAGGACTGCACAGCGGGGCTGCGCTGTTTGGCGGGCAGGGCTTCCACACGCGCGGCCACCTCTTGCAGGCCTTGGGGCGACAGCAGCCGCAGCACCAGCGCCAGCGCCAGGTCCTCCTGGGCCGCGGCGATGCCGCGCGAGCGCAAAAAGCCGGTGAGGTAGGCGGTGGACGGATAAGGCGTGTTCAGCTGCGTCATCGGCGGGATGACGGCAAGCACGCGGCACGGGGAAGAGGCCATGGAACGTGGGGTGGGTGAGCCCCGATTATCCCGGCCCCTGGTTCCGCGCGCGGCGGTGGGGCTACTGCGGCTGCTGCGGCGCCTGCGCAATGCGTGGCGCGTGGGCCAGGCGGCGTGCCAGCTTGACGCGGTACATGGTCTGGTCGGCCAGGCGCAGGGCGTCTTCCACGCGGTGGTTCCGGTCGGGGGCGATGGTGACCACGCCCACGCTGGGGCCGGTGTAGTCCAGCGTGGCGCCGGGCAGTTCAAAGTGGCCTTGCGTGGCCTGGGCGATGCGCTGGGCCAGCGCCTCCTGGGCAGCCTCTGCGGCCTGGCCCGTGTGCGCGCTCAGGCTTGCCACCACAAACTCATCGCCGCCCAGCCGCGCGGCCATGTCCTCGGCGCGCAGCAGGCCCTGCAGGCGCTGCGTGATGGCTATGAGGAACTGGTCGCCCACCTCGTGGCCATGCGTGTCGTTGATGGCCTTGAACCCGTCCAGGTCGATGAACGCGATCTGCACGCCCATCTGCTGGCGCAGTCCGTGCGCAAACATGCGCTCCAGGGCCTCCACGAGGGCGCGGCGGTTGGGCAGCCCCGTGAGCGGGTCGGTGGCGGCCACCGTGGCCAGTTGTTGGTTGGCCGACAGCAGCTTCTGGATGAGCTGCTCGCGCTCCACCTGCTGGCCGATCAGGTAGGCAAACAGCGTCAGGATGCGCTCGCCCTCGGGCGTGCGCGCGTGGCTGCTGGCGCTGGCCGCGCACAGCGTGCCGTACAGCGTGCCGTCCCCCATGCGCACGGGCGTGCTCACATACGTGCGGATGTTGAGCTCGCGCGCGGCCTGCGAGTCGCCCCAGCAGCCCGCCACATCGTCGGTGAAGGTGCGGCCCTCGTCCAATGCGCGCTTGCACAGCGTGTCGTGCCAGGGCACGGTCAGGCCCTCGGGGATTTGCATGGTGCTGGAGTTGCGCGCATACAGCACATGCTGCACGCCCTGCGCTTCGTCGATGAACGTGAGGTAGGTGGACTCCAGCCCCGTCACCGCTTCCAGCATTTCCAGAAGCGGCCGCGTGAGCTCTTCGACCGACCGGGCTGCAGAGACCGATTGCGACAGTTGTGCAAGGATTTCGCTCATGGCCGGAAATTATGCGACGCCCGCCGCGCTGTCGGAGACTCCGCGTAACAGGGTGTTGGCGGGTTCCTGGCGCGCCAGCGCGCCCACCACGCGCGCGGCGGCGCGGATCTCCGCTTCGCCGTAGCCCGCGTAGCCCAACAGCCAGCCCCGGCGCGGCGACTCCATGGCATAGCGCGACAGCGGCGCCAGCATCACGCCCGCCGACTGGGCCCGGCGGCTCAGCGCCTCGTCGTTGTGGCCCGGTGCGGCCTCGTGCAGCAGGTGCATGCCCCGGTCGCTGGGCCGCAGTTGCAGGGCGCCGTCGCTCGCGTCGGCCAGTGCCTCGCGCAGCACCTGCTGGCGCTCCAGGTACAGCTCGCGCATGCGGCGCAGGTGCCGCAGCAGATGGCCCTCGTCGATGAAGCGCGCCAGCACCGCCTGCGCGTCGCCGGGCGCGTGCCGGTCGGTGATGGCGCGGGCCATGGCAAAGGCGTCCACCAGCGCGGGCGGCACCACCACAAAGCCCAGGCGCAGGCCGGGGTGCAGCGTCTTGCTGAAGGTGCCCACGTACAACACGCGCTCCGAGCCCGGCAGGCTGCACAGCGCGGGTACCCGCTGCGCAGCGCCGCCGTACTGGAACTCGCCGT
>DAIQRN010000300.1:0-4015 GCA_036786185.1 Acidovorax sp.
GTGCTCGCCGCCATCGTGGAGGTCAACGGCAAGGTGCTGCTGGCGCGCAACGCGGCCTGGCCCGGCAAGATGTTTGCGCTGATCACCGGCTTCATGGAGGCGGGCGAGTCGCCGCAAGAGGGCGTCGCGCGCGAGGTCAAGGAAGAGACCAACCTGGACGTGCGCTCGTGCTCGCTGGTGGGCGCCTACGAGTTCCTGCGCATGAACCAGATCATCATTGCCTACCATGTGGTGGCCGAGGGCGACGTGCGGCTGTCGCCCGAGCTGGTGGACTACCGCTTTTACGACCTGCACGAACTCAAATGCTGGCCCGCCGGCACCGGCTACGCGCTGGCCGACTGGCTGCGCACGCGCGGGCACGAGCCGGTGTTTTTTACCGCCGAAGAGAACGCCGAGCGGCGCAAAGGGCTGGACTAGAACCCGCTCCCCCATTCGCGTCAGGGGGCACGCCAACATACCGGCCTGCATTGCTCTGATGTTCTGCCGCCACTGATTAGGAGGTCGTTGACATGGCTGGTGATGCTGGCCCGGTCGTGACGGCATCCACCTCCACAGTCTTGGGAGGTTGCCCCGGCTTCGTCTTTCTGAACTTGGATTTATCGAATAAGAGGGCGACCTGCCCCATCAAGCTGTATGGCCTTGCTGCACCCTTCCGCCCCTCTGACACCACCTACAACGCGCGGCCTGCAGCGTGAGCACGATGTACTGAGGCTGCTTGAAGCCGGACTGCCGGACAGCTTCGATGTGTTCCACAGCGTGGACTGGTCGTGCATCTTTGACGGTCGCCAGCTGCACGGCGAGATCGACGTGGCCGTGGTGGCGCCCAACGGGCACATCGTGCTGCTGGAGATCAAGGCAGGCCCGGTCGTCGAGTCCGGCGGGGCGCTGGGCAAGCACTACGGCACCGGCCACATGGCGCGCACCAAGGATGTGGGCCACCAGGTGCGGCGCCTGTACGCCAGCATGCGATCCCGTTTGCACGACGCAGGGCTGGGCAACACCATCGTTACCACCATGCTGGTGCTGCCCGACCACAAGCTGCTGTCGTCCGTGCTCGCGTTTCCGGGTGACCGCGTGGTGGATGCAGGCAGCCTGGCCGATCTGCCTCTGCACATACGCAACGCCAATGCCTCTGCTCCGCCGCTGGATGAAGCGGATCGCGCGCGCATCCTGGACTTTCTGGGTCAAACGCTGGAGGTGGTGCCCGACGTTGCCACCCGCATTGGGCAACTGCGTACCCTGTCCACGGCACTGTCGTCCGGCCTGGCCACCTGGGTGCCCAAGATCAGGCACGCCAGCGGCGCGTTCGTCGTGGATGCCACGGCGGGCTCTGGCAAAACCCAGCTGGCCGTGCAGCTGCTGGCCGACGCGCACCGGGCGCGGCAGCGCAGCGCCTACGTCTGTTTTAACCGCCCGCTGGCCGACCACATGGCCCGCATAGCGCCCACTTCCACCGACGTCGGCTCGTTCCACGAACTGTGCGTGGCCGAGGCCCGACGCGCTGGGCATGAGCCCCGGTTTGACACCCCTGGCGTCTTTGACGAACTGGCCGCCCGCTGGGCACAGCAAGCCACCAGCCAGCCAGCGCGCTGGGACCTCCTCGTCATCGACGAAACCCAGGACTTTGCGCCCGACTGGGTGCAAACGCTGCTCAGCCTGCTCAAGCCCGAAGGCAAGGTGTACCTGCTGGGCGACTCCGAGCAAAGCCTGTACGAGCGCGACAGCTTTCAACTGCCCGACGCCGTCACCATCCGCTGCCGCGACAACTTTCGCAGCCCCCGCGCGGTGGTGGATGCCATCAACCAGCTGCGCCTGCTGGCCGAGCCGGTGCAGGCGCGCTCTGCCTTTCAGGGAGAGCCGCCGGGGTTTGCCACCTATGCGCCGGGCCAGCTGAGCCTGATCAACGCGGTTGAGGCCTGCCTGAAACGCCTGCAGCAAGACGGCATCGCCCCACAAGACATCGCGCTGCTCAGCTTCGCAGGCCAGCAACGATCCGAAGTGTTGAAACTGGATGCGATAGCGGGCCTGGCGCTGCGCAAACCCACAGGCCGCTACGACGCGGCGGGCAATGCGCTGTGGACGGGTGGTGCGCTGCTGACCGACACCATCTACCGCTTCAAGGGCCAGAGCGCCCCGGTCGTCGTGCTGGCCGAAATCGACTTCGAGCATGTGTCCGAAAGCGTATTGCACCGGCTGTTTGTGGGCCTGACCCGCGCCCAGTACCGCGTGGAATGCGTCATGTCCGAGCTGGCTGCGGCGGCGTTGATGGCGCGACTGGACGGCTGACTCGGGCCTGGGCGCTGCGCCCCTGCTGATGTGCGACACATATTGTCGCAACCCTTCCTATGATTCCCATCAGTTGCCCGACAACACGGGCGCGAATCCATCCTTGGAAGGAAACACGAACATGCCAGCCACCACCCATCTGCTCTACCTGCACGGTTTCCGCTCGTCGCCCCAGTCCACCAAGGTGCAGCACCTGCGGTGCCATGTTGCTCAGCACCATCCGCAGGTCGTCTTTGTTGCGCCGCAGTTGCCGCCATCGCCCAAGGACGCCGCCGCACTCATGCTGGATGTGACCAGCGCCTGGGCCGGCGTGCCGCCCGACCATATCGCCGTCATCGGTTTGTCGCTCGGCGGTTTCTACGCCACCTGGCTGGCGCAGCAGCTGCGCTGCAAAAGCGTGCTGCTCAACCCTGCTACCCAGCCGTGGGTCAGCCTGCAGCGCCACCTGGGCCAGCTCAGCCAGTGGGACAAGCCCGAGGAAACCTTCGACTTCCGCCCCGAGCACCTGGACGAGCTGAAAGCCCTGGACGTGGCGCACCTGCCCCCAGCCGCCCCGCAGTTGCTGATTGCCGCCAAGGGCGACGAAGTGCTGGACTGGCGCGACATGGTCGCCCGCTACCCGCAAGCCACGCTGCGACTGCAGGAGGGCGGTGACCATGGGCTGACCAATTTTGCCAACTACCTGCCCGAGATCGATTCATTCCTGCACTGGTCCCCCAGGCCCCTTGATCGGCGCACGCCCGCTCCATAACCGCATCTTCACCCTCAGGGCGTTTGAACAACGGGCGCCACTCACCTCATTCACGAACAACACACCATGCACAAAGACCCGACCGAACCCTCTACCAGCCAACACGCAGACGCCGGAAAAGCCCCCGCCACCGAAGACAGCAAGACCCCTACCTACGAAAAAAGCACCTCGCTGCACACCTTCATCGGGCGCCTCACGCACATGTTGCACGACCTCGACCCCATGGGTACGTGCTGCCGCCTTAATCTCGATATGGAAGACGAGTACGCACCGGAAGCGTGGCGCATTGCCCGCCTGCTGGACAGCGGCGTGCCGTTGCACGATGCCGTGTGCCAGGTGTTTGACGAATGGTTCTGGGAAGACTGCCTGAAAAATCGAGTGGGATACCAAGGGTTGAACACCCTGATCGCAAGACTCGACAAGGGTCTTGCGCAATTGTCGAACCACCACGACATGCCCGCCTTGCACGAGAGACTGTTCCACCGCATCTTGCCCGACCTGTCCATCGACGACCTGGGCTGGAGCTATGCCATCTTCATGCAAACCGCCCCCGAGCAACTGGACCCCGCAGCCCTCGATGGCGAACCCACAGCCCGGGCAGGACTGATCGAGATCAGCTTGGACGACCCCGAAGACGAAGACATCGACAGTGAGCCCGCGAGCGACACCGACCAGTCGGTCATACCCCGCCCCAACGAGCCCGACCCCACCAACGCCTTGCCGTGGCTGCACGCCTTGCTGTTTGAGAAAACCCACCGCCGCGCGCTGCCGGAGCACCTGCTGAGCTACCCGCAGTTTCTCCAGCAAGTGCGCTATCGGCTGAAAGCCTGAAACAACGGTGCCGGTGGCGCCAACGCGGTACAGTTCGAAGAACGAATGACCCCGGCACCGCTGGGCAAGGACTGCTGAAACCATGGACATCCACAAAGAAATCGACACCCGGGGCCTGAACTGCCCCCTGCCCATCCTCAAGGCCAA
>DAIQRN010000301.1:0-4005 GCA_036786185.1 Acidovorax sp.
TGACCAGCAAGGCCATGACCGCGCCCGACGGCAAGATCCGCATCCCGCTGAACGAGGAGTCCAAGCAGGGCGGCGGCCAGATCGAAGAGTTCCTGATGCAGTTCAACGGCGAAGGCATCCAGCACATTGCGCTGATCTGCGACAACCTGTGCGAAGTGGTGGACAAGCTGGGCCTGGCCGGCGTGCCGCTGGCCACCGCGCCCAACGACGTCTATTACGAGATGCTGGAAACCCGCCTGCCCGGCCACGGCCAGCCGGTGGCCGATTTGCAGTCGCGCGGTATCCTGCTGGACGGCACCACGGCCGACGGCACGCCGCGCCTGCTGCTGCAGATCTTCTCCACGCCCATGCTGGGCCCCGTGTTCTTCGAGTTCATCCAGCGCGAGGGTGACTACCGCGACGGCTTTGGCGAGGGCAACTTCAAGGCGCTGTTCGAGTCGCTGGAGCGCGACCAGATCCAGCGCGGCGTGCTCGAAGCCGCCAAGCCCTGAGCAGGAGCACGCCATGGCTGTTGAACCCGTCGTCTATGGCGCCAGCGAGCGCCCGCCGCGCGGCGACTACGCCCGCGCTGGCGCCGACTACACCTGCGCGCAGGACTACGCCAGCTACACCGCCGCCGACCACGACACCTACCGCAGGCTGTACGAGCGCCAGCGCGCCCTGCTGCCGGGCCTGGCCAGCGAGGCCTTCATCGCGGCCCTGCCCGCGCTGGGCGCAAGTGACCGCATTCCGCGCTTTGAAGAGGTCAACGAGCGCCTGTACAAAGCCACCGGCTGGGAGCTGGTGGGCGTGCCCGGGCTGATCCCCGAGGTGCCCTTCTTCACGCTGCTGGCCAACCGCAAGTTCCCGGTGACGGACTGGATCCGCAAGCCCGAGGAGTTTGAGTACATCGTCGAGCCCGACATTTTTCACGACCTGTTTGGCCATGTGCCGTTGCTGTTCAACCCGGTGTTTGCCGACTACGTGCAGCGCTACGGCCAGGGTGGCCTGAAGGCCCAGGGCCTGGGTGCGTGCGAAATGCTGAGCCGCCTGTACTGGTACACCATCGAGTTCGGGCTGATCCGCGAGCCCCAGGGCCTGCGGGCCTACGGCGCGGGCATCCTGAGCTCGTCGGGCGAGCTGCCCTACAGCGTGCGAAGCCCCGAGCCGCAGCGCATCCCGCTGCAGCTGGCGCGCACCATGCGCACGCGCTACAAGATCGACACCTACCAGCAGACCTACTTCGTGATCGACAGCTTCCAGCAGCTGTTTGACATGACGGCGGCGGACTTTGCGCCGATCTACGAACGCCTGCGCGGCCTGCCAGAGTTTGCGGCCGACGAGCGCGAGGCCCTGGCCACGGCCTGATTAACTACCAAAACAATAGCTGCCAGCGCTTACCAGATAAGCGCTGGAGCCATTTTTTATTAGAAATCAATCCCGCGCTATCTCGGCCAGACAGGCGTCCATCACCGCTGGGTGAAACGCCATCTGCACGTGGGCCACGCCCGCGACGAAGCGGTTGTCGGCCCCCGCCAGCGCCGCCGTGCTGGCGGGAAACACGATGTTGTCGCAGTTGGAATACCAGCAGGTGAACCGCCCCGCACGCGCGGGCGGCTCCGTGCGCAGCAGGCCCTGCACCCAGTCACCCGCCAGGCGCATCTGCCGCCCGTTCACGGCATGGGAAAAGCGCCCCAGCCAGGTGCCGCCATGGGGCGTGCCCAGGGTCAGAACCCGGTGCACATGCGCCTCTCTCCCAGGGTGGGCCCGCAGCCAGGCCCGCGCCGCCAGCCCGCCCATGCTGTGGCACAGCAACACGGGCGCGCGGCCCGTGGCCTGGGTGACGCGCTGCACGGCCTCGTCGATGGTGGCGGCGTAGTCGTCGATGGAGCCCAGAGCGGGCTCCAGGTCCACGGCCACATAGGCATGGCCCTGCGCCTGCAGGCGCGAAAACCAGGGCAGCCACAGCCCCCGGTTGCACATGAAGCCATGGACCAGCACCACGCCGCGCCGGCCCGTGGGCTGCGCGGGCAGCCAGTCGGGCAGCGATCGGTGGCGAAAGGGCTGGCGCCAGGCAAAGACCGTCAGCCCGACACAGACCTCGGCCCACCAAGCGGCCAGCACCTGCACCACGCGCGCCCGGGGCGCCGGATCGGTGCGGTTGGTCAGGTGCATCAGCAGGAACTGCACCGCCATCACCAGCAGGTAGATACCCAGCGGCAGCAGCGCGCCCAGCACGGCGCACAGGGGCGAGCGGGGCCACTGCCAGGCAAGCCAAGCCGCCATGGCCAGCAGGGTGGACAAGATAAAGGCTCTTTGCCAGCGCGCGATCATGAAGCTGCGGAGGTTGTGGATGTTGTAATTCGACAGCCCGCATTGTGCGGCCCATCCCAGAACTCCCCGGAGGAATTACCCCCATGGACGCCGCCCAGACCATCCGCGACTGCATTGCCGAAGTAACCGCCCTGCGCCTGCACCGTGCGGGCGACCCGGCTCTGGGCGGCGCGGTGGCAGAGATCAAGGCGCTGCAGGCGCAGCGCTTCACGGGCACCTACGCCGACCTGCTGCAGTCGCCGGTGTTCGCCCCGGCGGCGCGCTTTTTTCTGGAAGAGCTGTACAGCGCAGGTGACTACACCGACCGCGACCAGCAGTTCGGCCGCATCGCGGGCACGCTGCAGACCCTGTTCCCCGCGCCCGTGGTGGCCACCGCAGTAGCCTTGGCAGAGTTGCACGCGCAAACCGAGGCGCTGGACCAGGACATGGGCCGCGCCTGGCTCGCCACCCAAGGCGCCGACGCTACCCGCTATGCGGCGGCCTGGCGTGCTGTGGGCCAACGCCCCGCGCGCCAGCAGCAGCTGCAGCGCGTGCTGGCCATGGGCACCGACCTGGCGCGCCTCACGCGCACGCCCGGCCTGCGGATGATGCTGCGCATGATGCGCGGCCCGGCCCAGGCTGCCGGACTGGGCGCGCTGCAGAAGTTTCTGGAAGGCGGTTTCGACACCTTTGGCCAGCTCGCGCGCCAGCGCGGCGCGGTGGAGCAATTCCTGGCCACCATCGAGGAGCGCGAGCGCGCGCTGATGGAGCAGCTTTTTGACGGCGACGCTGTCATCTGCGCGACCCAACTGGCGCACACCCTAGGACAAGCCCGATAGCTGAGCGGGCACCCGCGCTCCCACAATGGTTGTTCCCTTTCTTTAATTGGCGAACACAGGCTGAGGAACCAAGCGCATGGACAAGATCTGGCTCAAGAGCTACCCCCCGGGCGTACCGCATGACGTGCAGCCCGAGCAATACCGCTCCGTGGCCCACCTGCTGGAAGAATCCTTCCGCAAGAACGCAAAAAACCCCTTTTCCGTCTGCATGGACCGCTGGATGAGCTATGGCGAGCTGGACCGCCGCTCGGCCGCCCTGGGCGCTTACCTGCAAAGCCTGGGGCTGGAACCCGGCGCGCGCGTGGCCATCATGCTGCCCAACATCCCCCAATTTGGCGTGACCATGGCCGCCGTGCTGCGCGCGGGCTACACCTGCGTCAACGTGAACCCGCTGTACACCGCCCGCGAGCTGGAGCACCAGCTCAAGGACTCGGGCGCCACGGCCATCGTCATCCTGGAGAACTTCGCGCACACGCTGGCCGAGGTGGTGGACCACACCGCCGTGCAGCATGTGGTGATGGCGTCCATGGGCGACCTGCTGGGCTTCTGGTTTGGCAAATGGATCACCTTTGCCGTGCGCCACCTGGCCAAGATGGTGCCTGCGTACGACCTGCCGCTGTCCAATGGCCGCAAGGTCGTCACCTTCAAGAAGGCGCTGTCGCTGGGCGAGCACAAGTCGCTCGCACCCAGCCAGGCCACGCTGGATTCGATTGCCTTCCTGCAGTACACCGGCGGCACCACCGGGCTGTCCAAGGGCGCGGTGCTCACCCACCGCAACATCGTGGCCGCTACGCTGCAGGCCGAAGCCTGGTTCACCCCGGCCCTGGCCAAGGTCGGCGACCTGAGCCGCGCGAACAGCATCGCAGCGCTGCCG
>DAIQRN010000302.1:0-4005 GCA_036786185.1 Acidovorax sp.
TGCACGGCATCGCCGCCGTGTTCAATTCCGAGGCCAACCTGGGCACATTCTCCGAAGTGATCCGCCCCGGTGCTTTCGCCAAATCGCTGGCGACGGGTTCCAACATTCGCGCCCTCTATCACCACGATGGCAGTGCATTGCTGGGCACCACCCGAGGCGGCACCTTGCAACTACGGGAAACGCCGCAGGGCCTTGCGTTTGAGCTGGCCTTGCCCGACACCACCCATGGGCGTGATCTGGCCATCCTGGTGGATCGTGGGGACGTTGCCGGGTGTTCCTTCGGGTTCCGCGTGCCAGACGGGGGCGACCGCTGGGAGGAACGAGGTTCGACCCTTGTGCGTGAACTGCTGGCCGTTGACCTGGTGGAAATCACCTTGACGTCAGACCCGGCATATCAGGACACAACGGTAGCCCTGCGAAACATGCCTATCACCCAGTCCTTTTGGGACATGAACGCCGCATGGCTGAAAACCACATGAGCATCATCACCCGAATCAAAAGCGCCATCGGCCTGGAGGAACGCTCCGTGCTGGGTGTGAATGGCTGGCCTGTGCCGCTGTCTGCCACCAGCGTGACGCCTGACACTGCCCAATCAGTCTCTGCTGTCTATGCCTGTGTGCAGGCCATCGCTGAGACCACCGCATCCCTGCCGCTGATCCTGTTCCGCCGCGGTGAAGATGGCGACAGGGAACGCGCCGCAGACCACCCGCTGTACCGCGTACTGCATGACATGGCAAACCCCGAGCAAACTGCTCTGGAGTTCCGGGAATACATGCAGGCCGCCGTGCTGCTCAAGGGCAACGCCTTTGCCCGGATTGTCCGAGGCTATGACGGCCAGGTGCGTGAACTGTGGCCACTCAATCCCGACAATGTGCAGGTTCGTCGGACGCCTTCGGGCCTGGTGTATGAGCACAGCAAAGAAGGCGTATTGACCCGCCTGCTATCTCATGAGGTGCTGCACTTGCGCCACCGCCTGGGCGACGATGGTGTTATGGGTGTGTCGCCTATCGCCGCCGCCCGTGGCGTGGTGGAACTTGCCCAAGCCGAGAACGAGCACGGCAGGAACACCTTCACCAATGGCGCCAAGCTCCTGGGTGTACTCAAGTTCCCCGGCAAGCTCAAGCCCGAACAGCGCACGGCCATTGCCACCAGTTGGAGCAGCCAACATGCAGGTGGAGGTAACGCAGGCCGCACTGCGATTCTTGAGGAGGGCGTGGACTTCCAAGCCCTGAGCATGACGCTGGAAGATGCCGAATGGATCGCCGCCCGTCAGTTCTCCGTGGAGGAAGTGGCCCGCCTGTTCCGCGTACCGCCTACGGTCATCGGTGATCTGAGGCACGGCAACTACTCCAACAGCGTGGAGATGGCACGCCAGTTCGTAACCCAGACACTGCGCCGCCACCTTGTCGCCTGGGAGCAAGCCATTGCAGCCAAGTGCCTGACAGACGCCGGACGCCGCACCTACTTTGCCGAGCATCAGGTGGAAGGTTTGCTCCGTGGCGACAGCGCGAACAGGGCCGCCTTCTACAGCTCCGGCATCAGCGACGGATGGATGCTCCGCAGCGAAGCCAGAAAACTGGAGAACCTGCCCGCCATCGAGGGTATCGACGACGCGCCACTGAGCCAAAAATCCGGCCCAGCGCCGCTGCCATACCCGAGCAAGCAATGAGCCGCCCGCCCGACTTCTTTAAGAACGCACGCCAGCCGGTGCCCGCCGCGTACCGTAAGGAATTGACGCTGGCAGACATAACGACGAAGCGATACACCACGGCGAAGAATGGGCGGCTGCTGCCCCTCAACTCCGAAGCGTGGTATCGACTGCGCCGCTCAGTGCTGGCAGAACAGCCGCTGTGCCCCGAGTGTGAAGCGCGTGGAGTGATCGAACCGGCGACACAAGTGCACCACGTTAACGATAACGCTATGGACAACAGCCGCTCCAACCTCGTGGGCTTATGCGCTCCGTGCCATAGCCGACACACCGCCCACGACATGGGCAAGCGCGTGAATCATGGATGCGACGCAAGCGGCTGGCCTGCCTCACCCTCAAGCCACTGGAATAAAGCGACTGTAGAGGCTGCTACGGGCCTTGCCGGGGATGCTGAAAGCGTCAATCAGAAATCACCAGCAACCGAGGACGCCGAACCGACCTGTTCCCCTTCTTTTAACGCTGACTGCTTAAAAAATAGGCAATCATGAAGCTGACCCCCAAGCGCCACCGCTCCGACAGCGCCAAGAGTGCAGCCAAAGCGCACCAGAACGCCGCCCAAGCGCCTATTGAGCCGCCAGGGTATGTCACCCTGCCCGAGCCGTGCAAACCCTTCTGGCAGGCCATCGTGACCAGCCGCCCGCGTGACACATGGACGGACGCCGACCTGGTGCAAGCCGCCAACCTCGCCCGGACGCTGCACGCTATCGAATCGGCTCCGGTGGGCAGTGACGACCATGCAAAGCTGACCCGCCTTGCCATGGCTCTTAGCCGCGCCGTTTACGTGCATGCCACTGCCACGGTGGGCCGCGCCGCCGACACGGTGCAGGAGGCCACGGCAGAACGTCACGCCCGCCAGGACGATGGGGACGACCTGATCCCGAGGCTGCGCATGGTAACGAGTTGATTTTGGGCGATGCTATGAAAATCGAAGCAGCCAAAAATAGCGAACACCTATCAGGCACGTTTATTGCGGGTTGCATAATACGTGCCATGCAGTTTTGATAGTTTTTGCCAATCATGACCCGCGCCGCCCGCATCATCGAATTTGTGGAACGCTATCTTCGCGTGCCCGAAGGGAAGGACGTGGGCCAGCCCATGGTGCTGGCTGATTTCCAAAAGCAGTTCATTGTTGACGTTTTCGACAACCCCCACGGCACCCGCCGCGCCATCCTCAGCCAAGGCAGAAAGGGGGGCAAGACCGCGCTGATAGCCGCCATCCTCGCCGCCTTCATCGTGGGGCCTGAAGCGCGTCAGAACGCCACCGCAGTTTCTGGCGCCTTGTCGCGTGAACAGGCATCGCTGGTGTTCCGGCTGTGCTGTCTCATGATCCAACAGTCCCCGAAGCTGGCCCCGCTGGTGCGCGTCATACCGAGCGGAAAACGCATCATCGGCCTGCCCATGAATGTGGAATATCGCGCCATGAGTGCCGAGGCCAAGACAGCGATGGGAGCGAGTCCCCTGCTGATTATTGGTGACGAATGGGGCCAGGTGCGTGGCCCGCAAGACGACTTTATCGACAGTCTGCTGACCTCCCAAGGGGCACACGAAAACCCGCTGCAAATCATCATCAGCACGCAAGCGGCATCGGACGCCGATTGGCTCAGTGTGCAGATTGACGACGCCTTGAAGTCTGGTGATCCGAAGATTGTCTGCCACCTATACGCCGCGCCCGAGGGCTGCGACCTCATGGACGAAAGCGCCTGGCGTGCGGCAAATCCGGCCCTGGGCCTGTTCCGCAGCCTGGACGACCTGCGCGAGCAAATGACGCAGGCGCAGCGCATGCCGAGCATGGAGAACAGCGCCCGCAATCTGCTGCTGAATTGTCGCGTCTCCACCTTTTCCCCGTTCATCAGCCCGGACGTGTGGAAGGCTTGCTCAGGCCCGGTGCTGCCTTTTGACGGCCCGGTGTTCGCTGGCCTGGACTTATCGGCCCGTACCGACCTCACGGCCCTGGTGATCGTTGGTCAGGTGGATGGCGTGTGGCATGTGCAGCCGCACTTTTGGACGCCATCGCAGGGCCTGGAGGAACGCGCCCGCCGCGACCGTGCCCCCTATGACGTGTGGGTGAAGCAAGGCGTTCTACGGACGACGCCAGGCGCCACGGTGGACTATGAGCACGTCGCCGCCGACATGCTGGAAATCTTCGCTGATCTGGAAGTGCAGGCCATCGCATACGACCGCTGGCGCATCGACCTCATGCGCAAAGAGCTAGACCGCCTGGGCGCAGACCTGCCGCTGGTGGAGTGGGGCCAGGGCTACAAGGACATGGCGCCCGCATTGGATGCCCTGGAGGCCGA
>DAIQRN010000303.1:0-3997 GCA_036786185.1 Acidovorax sp.
ATTTTCAACAAGGGTTAAGAACTCCAGTTTTCAGGGGCAACCTCACTTCTGGGAGTTGCACCTCACCGATCCTCAGGTCAAGTTTGGCCCTCAACTTAATCACCTCTGGATCTTCATCCTCTGCCGGCAATACTGAAAGGTGGAGTTCTTCGTCCACGCGCAGCACACCGCTGCGCGCGGCGGCGGCCACTGCCTCCACGCCGGCGCGTACCTTGGCCAGCAACGGCTTCAAAAGTGTGGATGCATTGGCTGGCAGTGACAGTCGGGCATAGTGCCGTTTGGCTTCTTCCTGCCAGCGCGCATCAGTGAAGAACAGGCGTGCGCGGCCACGAAAGCTCAGGCTGTGCTCAATCCACACCGAACCGTTGCGCACGGCACGTCGCAATGAAAACAGGGTGGCCACCTCCAAGGCCCGAAACGCGCGCTCCCGGTCGGCACCCGCAATCGCGCCGCTCCAGACCGAACCCAAGCGAGGGGCGCTGACATCAGCAGGTAGTTCGCGAAGTTTGCCCGCGTACAGTTTCGTCAATTGGGCCAAGGCTGTGGTCACCGGGTGCTCGCTATTGGCCTGCCAGGGCAGCTTGGTGATTTCGGCCAGCAAAGAGCGCACGGGACGTATGGCGTCAAACAAACGCTCACGCACCACCGAGGCCCGGCTGGGTGGTTTGCCTTGCTGGCTGGCACTGAGCAGGGCAACAATTCGAGCCCGCAACTCCGCGTCTTGAAGTTCACCCTGGGCGACCAAACCAGCCAGCTCTGCCAGCAATGTCTTGTACAGGTCAGCCCAATTGACCGTCTCCGTGACACCTGCTGCGACCGTGCGCCAAAGATCGGCAACGCGCCGCTGAACCATCAAGATAGCTTGGTCTGTGCTGGTAAACAGGCAGTGCCGTAAAAAGCAGGCAACCTCCACTGTGCGAGCGGGTTCTTTGATCCTGGCCCCCACCGAGGGAGGCCTTGAAGCCAGGCGGCGTGCATAGCGCCGCACAATGAGACCGGACAGGTCGTCCAGGTGTTTGTGGACATTCAGGGCGTACAGCAGTTCGATTCGCTCGAACACCTCGCCAATTTGTTTGGTTGAGTGTTTGGCCGGTGCCGACCACAACCAGCTCTGCTGGGTTTGCCCATCCGGGCGCAATGCGGCCATGGCATCCCGCCAGCGCACCAGTTGTTCAGGCAGCACAGATGCCGCAATCGTTTTGGCTGTTTCTTCTTCGAGTTGTCCCAGCGCCGCTGTGACCAGGACACGGATGTCACGGTCGCGCAGGATCAGGATCTTGCTTTGATACAACCAGCGCCGAGCGAATACGAGCAATTGATCCCGATCGGCGCAGCGGGCCACCTCATCGCGCAGGGTGCGTACCAGGGCGCGACGTTGGTGCTCCGTCATCCAATGAAACCCCAGGACATCACAGGCCAGTTGTTGATGGTCAAAGAGGGTTCGACCGCGAACATACAGGGCTCGCAGGGATGCCAGTTCAACAGCAGTGATGCCGATTTCGTCACCCAGATGGCGCCACAGGGTTGTCGGAACGATGCGCACCGAATTCAGCAGGCGCCCGCTCAAGCGCAAGAAACCTATGTGCAGTGCCAGACCCAGCTTGTGGGCGTTGCTTCGGCGGGCGTTGATGAGCTCGCGCTCAGTACGGCTGTACGTGAAAAACGACTGAAGCTCGAAGGTGCTGATTTCCCTTGGCAGCTCTCGCAGGCCAAGGTAGGTTGTGTGCCAGCTTTGCATCTTGTGTCTCCGGTGATTGGGGCAGACACAATACGCCTGAAAAAGTGAACAGGAAAACCAATGAAATCAAGGGCTTATCAGACCACCCCTACGCCAGTGCTCGATCTCCTACCGTCACTTTTGACAACGAAAACAAATCGACCCCAAGGATGAAGGGATCAGCAAGCCAGCCTCACCACACCTGCAGGCGCATGGAAAGCAAGCGAAGCGCGCAGGCCGGGGTTATGACCCAGCCGGAGGCGTCAGCGATCGGCGCCCGACAGGGTCGAGACGACAGGACACCTGTGGCCTGGTGGCTCGATGCGCAGCACCAGAGCGCGGTCCGGCTGGGCCGGAGACACACAAAATCCAGCCAGGGTCGGGAAGTTACGCGACCTCTAAAACCCTTGGCGCAGCGTCGAGCAGCGCTCGTCGTGCGAAATCTTAGGGAAAACCCCGCACGCTGACCGAATCCCTGCATCTAAACTGCGGCCAATTGGTTTTACCAATTCACCCTTTTACCTCTCATGCCGTTCCAACCCATTGAGCCCCGTCGTATCTACCGACAAATCGCTGACCAGTTACGCCAGCTCATTCAAAGCGGAGAGTTCGCTGTGGGCTCACGATTGCCGCCCGAGCGTGACCTGGCGGTAAAGATGGGGGTTTCTCGTCCCTCGGTTCGAGAAGCGTTGATTGCGTTGGAAGTTCAGGGACTTATTGAGGTACGGGTCGGCTCCGGCATCGTTGTCATTGGCCGAGAGCCCGAACGCTTGCTTGACAACGAACACGGCCCACTTGAGATCATCCGCGCCCGTCAGATGATCGAGTCGGAACTCGCCGCAACCGCAGCGCTCAGCGAAGACAACACACTGGTACCCGATCTGGAAGAGGCATTGAGGGAAATGGAACGCGACATTGCCTCGCAGACTTTGCCGATCAATGGCGATCGCAATTTCCATATGCGAATTGCCCAGGCAGCAGACAACAGTCCACTGCTCGCCATCGTCACGCAGCTGTTTGACGAACGTAAGGGCCCCTTGTTCGCGCGACTGGGCAGCCACTTCGAACGCGAGACCACCTGGAGACAAGCTGTGGCGGAACACCGCGCGGTGATCAAGGCGATTGAACGCCACGACCCCAAGGCCGCTCGCGCTGCCATGACCGGCCACTTGGAGAACTCACATACCCGCTTCTCTGCCGGCTGGAGCTCACCGAACGAGCAAGACACGAACAAGAGGTGACACATGACCCACACGATCACTATCTCGCCGGGGGCATTTGGTGCTTCCAACCGGCTACGCGGAGACTGGAAATGAGTCTCGCCTGCACCCTGAATGGACCTTTGCAACTGAGTGTCGAACAATTGCCACACGTCGAACCGAAAGAGGGTCAAGTCCGGTTACGCCTGGGCGCCGGCGGCATCTGCGGTTCCGACCTGCACTACTACCAGCACGGGCGCGCCGGCGCCTTCTCCATCCGCGCGCCCTTCGTGCCGGGCCACGAGGCCTCGGGCGTGGTCGAAGCCATCGGGCCTGGCGTCACCCGGGTGCGGCCGGGCCAGAAGGTGGCGGTGAACCCGGCCCACCCCTGCGGCCTGTGCCCGGCCTGCCGCGCCGGCCGCAGCAACCTCTGCGAAAAGATGGTGTTCCTCGGCAGCGCGGCGATCTTTCCGCACCTGCCGGGCCTGTTCCGGGAGCATTTTGTGGTGGGTGAATCGCAGCTCACCGCGGTGGACGAGGACGTGGGTCTGGGCGAGATCGCCTGCGCCGAGCCGCTGTCGGTCGGGCTGCACGCGGTGCGCCGTGCCGGCCCCTTGCTGGGCGCCACCGTGCTTGTCACGGGCGCCGGCACCATCGGCTGTATGTCGGTGATTGCCGCGCGGCTGGCCGGCGCGGGCCGCGTGCTGTGCAGCGACCCGAGCGACCGGGCGCGCGAGATGGCGCTCACCGTCGGGGCCGACGACGCGCAGCCCGACACCAGCGCGTGGCAGGGCCAGGTGGATGTGGCCATCGAAGCTGCGGGCCACCCCGCGGCGCTCGCCGGCTGCCTGTCGGCCGTGCGCCGCGGTGCCCGCATCGTCCAGGTCGGCACGCTGCCGCCCGAGCTGCCGTTCCCAGCCAACGACATCATGACCCGCGAGCTCGACTACGTCGGTGCGTTCCGGGCCGACATCGAATTCGACTGGGCCGTGCAGGCCATCCGCAGCCGGCGCGCCGACGTGCGCCCGCTCATCAGCGCACAGATCCCGATCAGCGAATCGAAGGCGGCCTTCGATTTGGC
>DAIQRN010000304.1:0-3992 GCA_036786185.1 Acidovorax sp.
CAGCCAGCACGACCCCTGGCTGCGCCTGCTGGCACGCGCGCGCCAGCGCCTGGCGCGCTCGGGCCTGGCACTGCCGGACGCCTTGCCACCGCGCGCCATGGCGCACGCGACACAGGCACGCTTTGGCGACCCCGCCACCCCCATTGCCCAGTGGCTGCTGCGCCTGGAGCAACTGCGCTACGCGGCCCGCCCCGACACCGAACTGGCCTCCCTGCGGCGCGAGTTCCGCACACTGCCCTGGCCCACGCCCTGACCATGTCCAAAACAGCTTCCCAGCTCCTGATCGCTATTTCTTTAATAGCTTCTTGCGCAATACCAGTAAGCGCAAAACCCCAAAAACACTCAAAACCCTCTGCCTCCCAGGTGGTGTACTACGCCGCCCGCCCCGAGGCCCTGCAGTTTGCCGACGACCTGGCCGCGCGCCGCGACCTGGACCGCGAATGGGTGCGCCAGGCCATTGGCCAGGCGCGGTTTCTGACCCAGGTGCCCAAGCTCATGCTTCCGCCCGCCAAGGGCACGGCCAAGAACTGGCGCGCGTACCGCAGCCGCTTCGTCGAACCGGTGCGCATCCGCGCGGGCCTGCGCTTTTGGCAGCAAAACCAGGCCGCGCTGGAGCGCGCCGAGCGCGAGTACGGCGTGCCCGCCGACATCATCGTGGGCATCATCGGCGTGGAGACCCTCTACGGCCAGCAGATGGGCACCTTCCGGGTGATGGATGCGCTGGCCACGCTGGCCTTTGACTTCCCCGCCGCCCACCCGCGCGCGGCCGAGCGCACCGCGTTCTTTCGCCGCGAGCTGGAGCAGTTTCTGAGCCTGGCCAACCGCAGCAACATCGACCCCTTCGAGCCGCGCGGCAGCTACGCGGGCGCCATGGGCCTGGGCCAGTTCATGCCGTCCAGCTGGGTGCGCTACGCCGTGGACTTTGACGACGACGGCCGCATCGATCTGTTCAACAGCCCGGCCGACGCCATCGGCTCGGTGGCCAACTACTTTCGCGGCCATGACTGGACGCCGGGCATGCCCACGCACTTTGGCGTGCAATTTGACGATGCCCGCCTGCGGCTCGACGACCTGCTGGCGCCCGACATCCTGCCCACCTTCAGCGCCGCCAGCATGCAGGCCCAGGGCGTGGTGCTGGACGCTGCCGGGGCGCAGCACACCGGGCCGCTGGCGCTGGTGGAACTGCACAACGGCGCCGAGGCGCCCAGCTACGTGGCGGGCACCGAGAACTTCTACGCCATCACGCGCTACAACTGGTCCAGCTACTACGCCCTGGCCGTGATCGAGCTGGGCCGCGAAGTGGCGGCCGCCCGCGCACGCTGACGCCAATCGGTCCACAATGCGTCGCTTCGGCCGCGTGCGCGGCAGCCTCCCAGCGCCTTGACCTTTCAGCCCATGCCAGCAGCATCACCGTCTCCCGCATCCTCCGAGGACGCCATCGTCCGCGTGCGCGGCGTCAGCAAGACGTACGCGGGCGGCTTTCAGGCCCTCAAGAACATCGATCTGGACATTCGGCGCGGCGAGATCTTTGCCCTGCTCGGCCCCAACGGCGCGGGCAAGACCACGCTCATCAGCGTGATCTGCGGCATGAGCAACGCCACCGCCGGCACCATCACCGCGGATGGCCACGACACGGTGCGCGACTACCGGGCCGCCCGCGCGGCCATTGGCCTGGTGCCGCAGGAGCTGCACACCGACTCGTTCGAAACCGTGTGGGCCACCGTGAGCTTCAGCCGCGGCCTGTTCGGCAAGCCGCCCAACCCAGCCTACATCGAGAAGATCCTCAAGGACCTGTCGCTCTGGGACAAGAAGGACACCAAGATCCTGGCCCTGTCGGGCGGCATGAAGCGCCGCGTGCTGATTGCCAAGGCCTTGTCGCACGAACCCAAGATCATGTTCCTGGACGAGCCCAGCGCAGGCGTGGACGTGGAGCTGCGCCACGACATGTGGCGCCTGGTGCGCGCGCTGCGCGATGCGGGCACCACCATCATCCTGACCACGCACTACCTGGAAGAAGCCGAGGACATGGCCGACCGCATCGGCGTGATCCGCAAGGGCGAGCTGATCGTGGTGGAGGACAAGCATGTGCTGATGCGCCAGCTGGGCAAGAAGCAGCTCGCTCTCACGCTGCAGCGCCCCCTGGAGCAGGTCCCCGCCACGCTCGCGCGCTGGCCGCTGGCGCTCAGCGAGGGCGGCACGCAGCTCACCTACACCTTTGACTCCCAGCAGGAAGACACGGGCATCGCGGCCCTGTTGCGCGCCCTGCAAGAGCTGGGCATCGACTTCAAGGACCTGCACTCCAGCGAAAGCTCGCTCGAAGACATCTTCGTGAGCCTGGTCCACCAAGACCGGGGCCAGGCCCCGCACGCACAGAAAGCGCCCCAGGCATGACCGGACTGAACCTGCATGGCGTGCGCGCCATCTACCGCTTTGAAATGCACCGTGCGTTCCGCACCTGGATGCAGAGCCTGATCGCCCCTGTGCTCACCACGGCGCTGTACTTCATCGTGTTCGGCTCGGCCATCGGCTCGCGCATGGGAGACATTGGCGGCGTGAGCTACGGCGCCTACATCATCCCCGGCCTGCTCATGCTGTCGCTGCTGTCGGAGAGCATCTCCAACTCGGCCTTCGGCATCTACATGCCCAAATGGTCCGGCACCATCTACGAGCTGCTGAGCGCGCCCATTAACTGGGTGGAGGCGCTGCTGGGCTACGTGGGTGCGGCGGCCAGCAAATCCCTGCTGGTGTCGGTGCTCATCCTCGCCACGGCCCGGGTGTTTGTCCCGTACGAGGTGGCGCACCCGGTGTGGATGGTGGGCTTTCTGGTGCTCACGGCCGTCACGTTCTGCCTGTTCGGCTTCATCATCGGCCTGTGGGCCGACAGCTTTCAGAAGCTGCAGGTCATTCCGCTGCTGGTCATCACGCCGCTGACCTTTCTGGGCGGCGCGTTCTACAGCATCAGCATGCTGCCACCCCCGTGGCAGACCGTGTCGCTGTTCAACCCCGTGGTCTATCTCATCAGCGGCCTGCGCTGGGCGTTCTACGGCCAGGCGGACGTGCACATCGGCGTGAGCACCGGCATGACGCTGGTGTTCCTGGCGCTGTGCCTGGCCGTGGTCTGGTGGGTGTTCAAGACCGGGCACCGCATCCGGCGTTGAAGGTGCCAGCGCCACCAGCACCGGTGCAGCGCTCCGTCGTCAGTAGCGCTGCATGGTGCAGCTGTGCGGCTGCTGCGCCTTGGCGGCGCTGATCTGGCGCACCACGCGAAAGCCGTAGCCCGAGCCTTCCACGTCGAACTTCACGCCCGGCGCGCCCTTCTTGTCCATGACGCCCACCACCAGCGCCTGCTGGAACTGGTGGTCCGCCGCGCGCATGCTGCCGCCCTGGCCGGAGAGCTGCACGCTGGCGTTTTCCATCTGGCGTGCGATGGCCACGGTGTCAGTCGTGCCCGCGCGCTCGATGGACTGGGCCAGTGCCTCCACCATGAGCTGCATGCGCATGTGCACGTAGTCGTCCTGCGGCTTGGGAAAGCGCTGGCGGAAAGACTGGTAGAACGCCTCGCTGCCCGCCGTGGGCACGTTGGGCAGCCAGTCGGCCACGGCCACCACCTTGCCGATGCCGGCGTCGCCAATCGCCGCAGGCGCGCCCAGCGCATTGCCATAGAACGTGTAGAAGCTGCCCTCGTAGCCCACCTCGCGCGCGGCCTTCACCAGCAGGGTCAGGTCATTGCCCCAGTTGCCGGTGATGACGGCCTGCGCGCCGCTGGCCTTGATCTTGACGGCGTAGGGCGCAAAGTCCTTCACACGGCCCACGGGGTGCAGTTCGTCGCCCACCACCGCCACGTCGGGGCGCTGCGCTGCCAGCTGCTTCTTGGCCTCGCGCAGCACGGCCTGGCCAAAGCTGTAGTCCTGCCCGATGAGGTACACGCTCTTGAGGCCCTTGTCCTCGCGCATCACCTCCATCAGCGCGGCCATGCGCATGTCGGCATGGGC
>DAIQRN010000305.1:0-3979 GCA_036786185.1 Acidovorax sp.
AGGCCGAGGGCCTGGACCACCCCTACTTCCAGACCAAGCACGAGAGCGAAAAAATAGTGCGCCAGGACTGCAAGGTGCCCTGGACGGTGTACCGCCCGGCCATGGTGGTGGGTGACAGCCAGACCGGCGAGATGGACAAGATCGACGGCCCCTACTACTTCTTCAAGCTCATCCAGCGCCTGCGCCAGCTGCTGCCGCCCTGGCTGCCCTCCGTGGGGCTGGAGGGCGGGCGCGTGAACATCGTGCCGGTGGATTTCGTGGTCAACGCGCTCAACGTGATCAGCCACCAGAAAGACATCGGCAAGAAGTGCTTCCACCTGGTGGACCCGGTGGGCTACCGCGTGGGCGACGTGCTGGACATCTTCAGCCGCGCCGCGCACGCGCCGCGCATGAACCTGTTCGTCAACGCCGCGCTGCTGGGCTTCATCCCCAAGGGCGTCAAGAAAAGCCTGATGGCCCTGGCCCCCGTGCGCCGCGTGCGCAACGCCGTGATGAAGGACCTGGGCCTGCCCGAGGAGATGCTTACCTTCATCAATTACCCCACGCGCTTTGACTGCCGCGAAACGCTGGCGGCGCTCAAGGGCTCGGGCGTGGAATGCCCCAACCTCAAGGACTACGCCTGGCGCCTGTGGGACTACTGGGAGCGCCACCTGGACCCCGAGCTGTTCATCGACCGCACGCTCAAGGGCACGGTGGCGGGCAAGGTGGTGCTGGTCACGGGCGGCTCGTCGGGCATCGGCCTGGCGGCAGCGCATAAGTTCGCCGAGGCGGGCGCCACCACCATCATCTGCGGCCGCGACCAGGACAAGCTCGACGAAGCCTGCGCCGAAGCCAAGGCCAAGGGCTACCAGTTCATCGCCTATTCGGCCGACATCGCCGACATGGCTGATTGCGACCGCTTCGTGCAGCTGCTCATCGACAACCATGGCGGCGTGGACTTTTTGATCAACAACGCGGGCCGCTCCATCCGCCGCGCCATCGAGTCGAGCTACGACCGCTTCCACGACTACGAGCGCACCATGCAGCTCAACTACTTCGGCTGCCTGCGCGTGACCATGGGCTTCCTGCCTGGCATGGTGGAAAAGCGCAAGGGACACGTGGTCAACATCAGCTCCATCGGCGTGCTGACCAACGCGCCGCGCTTCTCGGCCTACGTGGCCAGCAAGGCCGCGCTGGACGCCTGGACGCGCTGCGCGTCGAGCGAGTTCGCCGACCAGGGCATCACCTTCACGACGATCAACATGCCCCTGGTGCGCACGCCCATGATCGCGCCCACCAAGATCTACAACAACGTGCCCACACTGAGCCCCGAAGAGGCTGCCGACATGATCGCCCAGGCCTGCATCTTCAAGCCCGTGCGCATCGCCACGCGCCTGGGCATCACCGGTCAGCTGCTGCACGCGCTGGTGCCGCGCGTGGCGCAGATCACCATGAACACCAGCTTTCGCATGTTCCCCGACTCGACGGCGGCCAAGGGCGACAAGAGCGCCAAGCCGCAACTGTCGGCCGAGGCCGTGGCGCTGCAGCAGATGATGCGGGGCATTCACTTCTAGTAGCAGGCGCAATGGGTGGAAACGGGGTGGCAATGGGATAATCCGCGATTCTCTCGGCCACCCCCTTCCCACCATGATCCTCGTCACCGGCGGCGCCGGCTTCATCGGCGCCAACTTTGTGCTCGACTGGCTCGCTGCCTCGGACGAGCCGGTTCTGAACCTCGACAAGCTCACCTACGCGGGCAATCTGCACAACTTGGACAGCCTGCAGAGCGACCCGCGCCATGTGTTCGTGCAGGGCGACATCGGCGACAACGCCCTGCTGGCCCGCCTGCTGGCTGAGCGCCAGCCGCGCGCTATTCTGAACTTTGCGGCCGAATCGCATGTGGACCGCTCCATCCACGGCCCCGAGGATTTCATCCAAACCAATGTGGTCGGAACTTTCAGGCTTTTGGAGGCTGCAAGGCAATACTGGCAAGCGCTGCCAGCTATAAAAAAAGAAGCATTCCGCTTCCTGCATGTCAGCACGGACGAGGTCTATGGCAGCCTGTCCGCCACCGACCCCGCCTTCACCGAAGACAACCCCTACGAGCCCAACAGCCCCTACAGCGCCAGCAAGGCCGCCAGCGACCACCTGGTGCGCGCCTGGCACCACACCTACGGCCTGCCGGTGCTCACGACGAATTGCAGCAACAACTATGGCCCGCTGCACTTCCCGGAAAAGCTCATCCCGCTGATGATCGTCAACGCCCTGGCAGGCAAAAACCTGCCCGTCTACGGCGACGGCATGCAGGTGCGCGACTGGCTCTACGTGCGCGACCACTGCAGCGCCATCCGCCGCGTGCTCGAAGCGGGCAAGCTGGGTGAAACCTACAACGTGGGCGGCTGGAACGAAAAACCCAACATCGACATCGTCAACACCGTGTGCGCTCTGCTCGACGAACTGCGCCCCCGCACCGACGGGCAAAGCTACCGCAGCCAGATCACCTACGTCAAAGACCGCCCCGGCCACGACCGCCGCTACGCCATCGACGCCCGCAAGATCGAGCGCGAGCTGGGCTGGAAGCCCGCCGAGACGTTTGACACCGGCATCCGCAAGACCGTGCAGTGGTACCTGGAGCACGCGGACTGGGTGGCCAATGTGCAGACTGGCGCCTACCGCGACTGGGTGCAGACCCAATACGCCACGGACACCGCCAGCGAAGGCGTGGGCGCATGAACATCCTGCTTTTGGGCAAGAACGGCCAGGTCGGCTGGGAACTGCAGCGCAGCCTGTCCGTGCTGGGCCAGGTCACCGCGCTGGACTTTGACAGCACGGACCACTGCGGCGACTTCGCCAACCCGGCGGGCGTGGCCGACACCGTGCGCGCCCTGCGCCCCGACGTCATCGTCAACGCCGCCGCCCACACCGCCGTGGACAAGGCCGAGAGCGAGCCCGCATTGGCCCACACCCTCAACGCCACCACCCCCGGCGTGCTGGCCCAGGAGGCCGCGCGCCTGGGCGCCTGGCTGGTGCACTACAGCACCGACTATGTGTTCGACGGCAGCGGCAGCCGCCCCTGGGTCGAGGCCGACACGCCCGCACCCCTGTCCGTCTATGGCGCCACCAAGCTCGCGGGCGAGCAGGCCATCCAGCAATCGGGTTGCCAGCACCTCATCCTGCGCACCAGCTGGGTCTATGCCGCGCGGGGCGGCAACTTTGCTAAGACCATGCTGCGCCTGGCCCAGGAGCGCGAGCGCCTCACCGTCATCGACGACCAGTGGGGCGCCCCCACCGGCGCCGACCTGCTGGCCGACGTGACCGCCCACGCTATTTCGCATCTGCGCCAGCGCCCCCAGGACGGCGGCCTGTACCACTGTGCCGCCGGTGGCGAGACCAACTGGAATTTGTATGCAAAATACGTTCTAGCGCAGGCCAGTCAAGCGCAAGCAGCTATCAATATCAAAGCAAAAGAAGTTGCGCCTGTGCCCACCAGCGCCTTCCCCACGCCCGCCCGGCGTCCGCACAACTCGCGCCTGGACACACGCAAACTGCAAGCCACCTTCGGCCTGACACTGCCACCCTGGCAGCACGGCGTGGCGCGCATGCTGACGGAAATCCTCTGAGACAGCCATGACACAGCAACGCAAAGGCATCATCCTGGCCGGCGGCTCCGGCACCCGCCTGCACCCGGCCACCCTGGCCATCAGCAAGCAACTGCTGCCGGTGTACGACAAGCCCATGATCTACTACCCGCTCAGCACCCTGATGCTGGCGGGCATCCGCGAGATCCTTGTCATCAGCACCCCACAGGACACACCGCGCTTTGAGCAACTGCTGGGCGACGGCAGCCAGTGGGGCCTGAGCCTGCAGTACGCCGTACAACCCAGCCCCGACGGTCTGGCCCAGGCCTTCCTGATCGGCGAGAAGTTTCTGGACGGTGCTCCCAGTGCCCTGGTCCTGGGCGACAACATCTTCTACGGCCACGACTTCCATGAGCTGCTGT
>DAIQRN010000306.1:0-3968 GCA_036786185.1 Acidovorax sp.
CGCGCCTACCTGCACCACCTGGACCGCTGCGGCGAAATGCTGGGCCCCATGCTCACCACCGTGCACAACCTGCACTACTACCTGAACCTGATGCACGAGGTGCGCGAGGCGCTGGACGCCGGGCAGTTCGCGCAGTTTCGCGCGCGCTTCAAGGCGGACCGCGCGCGCGGCGTGTAAACGCCTCACACGCAAAAAAACCTGCCGTCTTCACGGCAGGTTTTTTCTTTGGGACGCCGAAAAGGGGCCGTCAGTCGCGCAGCTCCGGCGGCAGCGTGCCACCGTTGGCGGCGATGCTTCGCATCACCTGCTTGTGCAGCCAGATGTTCCACGCCGCCGAGCCGGGCTCGTCGCGACCGTCATAGAACAGCTCGGCAGCCAGCTCCTTGCGTGCCGCGAGGCTGCTGTCCAGGCCCAGCAGCTTGAGCAGGTCCACGATGGAGGTGCGCCAGTTCAGCCCGCTGGCGCCGGGCATGGCGTCCAGGATGGGGGCCACGTCACCCAGGGGGATGGAGGCCGGTGCGGGCGCGGGGGCCGGGGCGCTGGCCGCGGCGGTGGGCGCTGGTGCCGGTGCAACGGGCGCGACTTCTGCGGCATTGGCCGACGGGAAAATCTTGGAAAAAATCTTGGAGAAAAAACCCATAAGTGCTCCCTGTGTTGAAGTGAACGAGCAATGCCGAGGTGGTGCACGGGGGACGAATCCCCTCGCGCCCCCGTCTTTGTATCACGCGGGGGGGCCTTGGGCCACGGTGGAAGCCACTGGCGGTTGGCTGGCAGTGCCGCAGGCATGGCAAAAGCGGGCAAATGCGCTCTTGCGGGTGGTGCAGGTGCCGCAGTGGTCGAACAGGCCAATGCCGCAGTGCGGGCAGAAGTCGATCTTGTCGTTCTTCAAGTCCACCGGGCGCTCGCAGCCGGGGCACACGTTCTTGGCCAGGCGGGCCAGGGCGACGTCGTAGCCCAGCTCCTTGCGGCGCTCCTGGTCGGGCAGGGCCTCGGCTTGCTTCTGGCGCTCCAGGTAGCGGTTGAGCGCGACGATGGCGTAGCGCCCCACCACGGCCGTGATGGCAATGCCCACCACGTAGCGCACGTAGCCGCCATAGCTGGGCAGGTAGGGCACCAGTTCTACGAAGAAGGCAAACAGCGCAAAGAAGATGAAGCCCCACACAAAAGGCCAGTACGTGCCCTTGCGCTTCTTGACGAACAGCCAGCCCGCGATGGCCAGCAGCGGCAGCGTGAGCGCCAGGCGGTACAGGAACACGCGCAGCTCGACCTTGCGGCGCTCGGCTTCCAGCTTCACATAGCCATCCGCCTCCATGTGGCGCAGGCGCTGCTGCGTGGCGGCTGCCGCCTGGCGGGCGTCCAGCGCGGCCTGCTGCTCTTTCTCAACCGCCTGCTGGGTCTTGCGCTCGGCGAGCTTGAGCTGGTCCAGCACCTGGGTGCGGGCGATGACCTCGGGGTCCTGGTCGGAGCGCTGCGTGGCGTTGCGCGTGGCCAGCCAGTTGTTGAAGGTTTCGCGTGCGGACTGCGTCTCGCTGCGGGCCTTGCTGCGCTGCAGCTGGGCCTGCTCCAGCGCGGTCTGCGCGGCCTCCTCGGCCTGGTGGGACGCCTTGACCTCGGCGCGCAGCTTGTCGGCGGCCTCGCGGTCCAGGAAGTCGTCCACGGTCAGCGGCGTCTCCACCTTGGGCAGGTCGCCCACGATGGTGCCGCCCAGGCCGATCAAGAAGCTGGCAAACACCAGCGCCACCAGCCACAGGCCTCGGCGGAACCACTTTTCAGACAGGCGCAGGGATTTGCTCATGCCGTTTTCTCCCATCGAATTGCTGTTGAATTACTATTGATTTAATAGCTGTCAGCGCTTGACCATCAAGCGCCAAAGGCCATTTTGGCTTAATTTTTCAAGGACAGCACCACCGGCGCTGAAGCCAGCTGCGCGCGCGGCAGCCAGGCCAGCACCGAATCGACCGTGACGGTCTCGATGCGGTCCGAGAACCGCTTGTCGTTCGGGTGGTCGTCAAACGCAATGTTGGCCGAGCCCGCGCGCCCGCCCATGCGGGTCAGCGGCCCGATCTTGAGCGTGGTGGGCTCGTAGCCCTTGAACTGCAGCCAGGCCTGGGCCTGGTCGCGCGTGCGCACGCTGGCGGGCTCCATGGCCAAGGCCAGGGTTTCCAGCGCCCACTGGTTGGACTGCTGGTACTTGCGGCCCCAGGCGTAGCTGACCATGCTGTAGGGCCGGTGCTGCAGTGCCTTGGTGCGGCCCGTGTCCTGCAGCACGGCCAGCAGGCGCTGCTGCACCTCGGGCGTGGGCACGGCATACACCGCCTCGTAGCGCCACAGGTCGTCCAGAAAGAACTCGCCCAGGCCCTGGCGGTACAGGTGGCCCACGGCCGTGCCGCATTCGTTGAGCTTGTGGGCCACGCGCCAGGGGCCCTCGGGCGTCTTGTAGGCCCAGCCCAGGTGCGAGTAGCGCAGGCCGTATTTCGTCAGATCCTGCCCCGCGCGGCCCAGCACCACCACGCGGGTGCCGGATTTGGCGTGCTCGGCGTCCAGCGCGGCAGCGGTCTGCTGGGCCAGGGCCATGCCGCGCTCTATGACCTGGGGCGACGGGGGCTTGGCAGCCTCGCACGACCGGCCCGCGTGGGCCGCCGGGGCGATCACCACCGCCATCACCATGGCTGCGCCCAGGTGTTTCATCTTGGTCATGGTGCAGTCCCTTACAGGCGTTCGTTGTGGAGCAGCGCGCGGCCGATGGCGTTGGGAATGAAGGCAATCGCCTCCCCCGCCGCCGACAGCACGACACCCGTGCCGATTACGCTGCACGTGACCACCGTGCCCACGGCGTAGGCCGCCTTGCCCGCCACCTCCACGCTGACGCGGGCGCCGTCGGAGGCACGCTCCAGCAGATAGACAGTGCCCACGGCGGATGCCTCGACCGCCTTCACGGACAGCACTGCGCCGCCCACGGACAACGCCGCAGGCACCGCCACCACCGCCCCTGCGGCGGTGGAAGCCACCGAGGCCGTGCCCACCACCGACGCCACGGGCAGCAGCGACAGCGCGGCCGATGCCTCGCTCTGCGCCCGGGCGGGCAGCGCCGCCAGGGCGGCGCACAGCAGGCCGGCGGCCAGCAGGCAGCGGGCCAGGGTTTTGTTCAGGGTCTTGTTCATGGTCATTCGCTCCTTGGGGGTCATTCGGTTTCCATGGCTTCGCGGCGGCCCTTCAGGCGGGCTTCCAGCAAGTCAGCCTCGTGGCGGTCGCGCAGCATCTTGGCCAGCGTGAACGCGGTGGTGATCAGGTACAGCCAGCTCACGCCCAGGAAGGTCTTGTAGGTCACGTTGATGTCCATGCCCAGCAGGCCCCAGCCGGTCAGGCCCATGGCCACGGCGAAACCGCCCCAGACGACCAGCTTCCACATCGGTGTGTCACCCGCGCCCCGGCGGCTGGCACCCTCGTTGTCCCGCACGAACTTGGCCAGCACAAAGGCCGCCGAGAGACAGAACACATAGCCCATCACCATGAACGCCTGCTCCAGCTGCGCCCCCGGCAGCCAGGCCAGCCCCACGGCGCACAGGAAGACGGCGATGCCGAACGAAATCCAGACCTGGAGCTGCCAGGCGCGGGTATCACGTTGAACGATGAGGGGAGAAGAAGCAGACATACGGTTTGGGTGGCCCCTGCGGTCCGTTGTTGAACACGGAGCGCATGGTGCCGCGCCGCCGGGCCGGATGTCCGCGTCCAGGTACTGCAGTGGCGGCGGGCAGGCTCCAAAGTATCGCCACATGATACTTTCACCCACCCAAGGCGGGCACCTGGGTGACATGCGGGCACCCGCTTGTCTTCCACAATCGCGGCCATGAGCACAACCAACAAACCCTTCGACCTCATCGTCCACGGCGCCACCGGCTTCACGGGCCGGCTCGTGGTGGAGTACCTGCTGCAGCGCTACCCCGCCGGCAGCGGCCTGCGCTGGGCCA
>DAIQRN010000307.1:0-3959 GCA_036786185.1 Acidovorax sp.
CCACCATGCGCTTGCGCGTGGTGGTGGTGATGCGCGCAATGGCCTGCACCTGCAGGCCCACATTGGCGGCGGGTTTGCCGTCCAGCTGCAGCGCCAGCGCCTGGTAGCGGATCTTCTGGCGGGCCGACACCCAGCCCTCGGTCTTGACGCCCGCCACCACCGCTGCGGGCCACAGGGTCTGCGTGCTGCGCAGGGTCTGCACCTCGCCATTGGGGTCGGCGTAGGTGGCCTCCATCACCAGGTCTTGCGGCTGGCGCGCCTGGGGCACGTTGTCGATGGTGAGCTTGCCCGCGCCGTCCCTGTTGAGCGTCAGCGGCAGCTTGTCGGCGATCACGCGCGCGTCCTGGCTGGCGGTGGCCTCCTCATCGGCACTGTCCGCATTGGACGGCCCGCGCTTGCGCGGCGGGTTGAAGCTGAACGCCTCATAGTCGCTGTACTGCAGGTGCTTGCCGCGCACCATGGCCGACACGCGCACCGGCAGGTTGGCGGCGCCGCCACCGGCCACGTAGTTGATCTGCACCTCGGTGGGCACCGAGCGCACGCGCACCAGGGCCTTCTTGTCGGTGGGTGCGATGCGGCCCTCCAGCACCGGCAGGCGGAACTCCTCCACGCGGAACTGGCCCGAGCCGAAGCTGCGGCCCTCGTCCGATTCACCCCGCAGCTCCACCTGATAGACACCCAGCTTGGCGGCGGGCGGTACGGCAAACGTGCTGTGCGCGCTCAAACCGCCGCTGGCGGTGCTGCGCCAGGTCAGGGCCTGCGTGTACTGCTGGCCGCTGCCCACGTGGGTGATGACCAGCGAGGCAGGCCGGCTGGTGGGCAAGGCAAAGCCCTGGCGCGTTTCGGTGCGCAGCAGGTGCTTCATCGACACGGTTTCGCCTGCGCGCAGCAGGGTGCGGTCGAAGATGGTGTGGGCGCGCTCGTCGGGCGCGGCCTCGCTGCTGGTGGGCACGTTGAAGCGCCAGGGTTCGATACCGCGCTGCCAGTCGCTCCAGGTGAAGCTCATGTCCTGCACTCCGTCGGCCCCCTGGTGGCGCGCACTCACAAAGTAGGCCCTGCCGCCATGGCTGCAGCGGGCGGGGTCGGGCGACAGCTCTTCGATGCGGGCCAGGCCCTGGGCATCGGTGGTGGCCTTGGCCAATTCGTTGCCCCGGCAGTCGGACACGCGCACCGTGGCGCCCTGCACGGGCTGGCCCTTGTCCAGCGTGGTGACCCAGGCCAGGGCGTTTTCGCGGCCCAGCTTGAAGTGCACGCCCAGGTTGGTGACCAGCGCCGAGGTGCGCACATACATGGTGCGTGCGCTGCCATGGCGCTCGTCCAGCAGCGAGGCGCCGAGCTTGGGCGAAGCGATTTCCACCACGTGGAAGCCGGGCGCGAGCGGAATGCCCACCACCTCGAAGGGGCGCGGGTCGTTGTTGGCGGGCTTGGGAATGTCCAGCGTCTTCACACCGCTCTTGCCCGCCAGCAGCGACAGCATGCGCGACTGCACGTAGTGCTTTTCGCCGTCGATCACCTGGGGCAGCGGGCCGCTCACGTCCTGGCGCGCGCGCGAGCGCTCCACCATGTCGTCGTCATAGACCTGGACCTTCTTGAACCAGGCAATGATGTCGGCGTCGGTGCGGGGCTGAAGCGTGTTCACCTTGCCTGGCGCCGCCGCATCGGCCCCGGCCTGCAGGCCCTGCACGCGCAGGGCCGCCTCCACGTTGCGCAGCGTGACGGGCAGCAGCGCCGGAGGGTTGTCGGACGCGGGGCCTTCGGCAAAGCGCTCGACCACGCCAAAGGGCGCCGCCGCGAACTTGGCCAGCGGCGGCATGCCGCCAGTGGCGACCTTGAGCGGAAAGCTGGCGGCATTGACCAGCGGACGGCCCGAGGCGTCCTTGAGGTCCTTGGGAAGCTCCAGCGTGAAGGCCGTGCTCTCCGGCAGGGGCGCGGCAAACTGCACGCTGTTGACCAGGGCGTCGCCCTTCTGTTCGTCGCCATCGCCGTCGATTTGCGGCGTGCGCGTTTCCTTGGCGGACTTCAGGCGAATGGCCGAGGCCAGCTTGCGCGGCACGGGCGCATTGAAGGACAACTGCATGGGGCGAATCGGCAGGCAAGCCGCCTGGGCGTTTTCGCGCTCGCAGCGAAACTCGGCCGTGAAGGGCTCGCGCACCTTGTAGTCAAAGCGCTTTTCCACCGTGTTGGCCACGCCGCTGGGGGTGGCCACACCCTTGCCAAACACGATCTGCACGCGCGCGCCGGAGGTCAGCCGCCGGTTGCAGGCCAGCGTGGCGTACTGCAGCGGCGCCTGCTCCGCCCGTTGTTCCAGGCCCAGGGCCTTGAGGGTCTCGGCGCGCTGCGCGCCCTCGATCATGCGCACCGGAATGCGCTCGCCCACCCCTTCGGAGGTGCACCACACATGGGCCTGGACGCTGGCCGTGGTGGCGGGCCCATTCAGCTGCAGCACGAAGAACTGCTCTTCGTCGATGTCCTGGTAGGTGCCGGGGCGCATGTTGCGCACAAACGGACCCCCGCTATTGAATTGATAGCTTTTAGCGCCCGTCAGATCTGCGCCAGAGGCCGATTTGAATCCAGGTTTGACGGCCGCCGTGCAGCGCACGCCCGGCGGCAAGTCGGCGCGGAAGTCAAACACCCACTCGCGCTCGCCCGTCCAACGGCCCTGGCCTTCGGTGGCCTGGGCGTCACTGCAGCTCAAGGTCAGGGGCGCGGGCGCCTTGGGGTCGCCAAAGTTGACCGCCGCCGCATCGAACTTGACCACCACCTGCCGCACCCGCGCTACCTCGCCCTGCGGCGAAAAACTGGTGATCTGCAGGGCCTGTGCCCCCCAGGCCGCCAGCGACAGGCTGGCAGCCAACATCCATTTGTTTGCTTTCACGCTATTTCCCTCTGAGCGAAGGGGAAGCGTAACAAAACAGCACGCTGGAAGACGGGGGGCGTTGCATGCGCTTACGAATCCGTCGCGGACGGCCCCTGGCCCCCGCCATGGGAGCGCGGGCCCCGGCTGTGCAGGTCGATTGGAGCTGGTTAGCTACCAAAAAAATAGCTGCCAGCGCTTTCTACATAAGCGCTGGCAGCCATTTTTGCTTGAAACTTGATGCTTACTGCGCCACGAAGCCGCTGCTCTGAATGATGCGCTTCCAGGCTTCGGTATAGGCCGCCTGGCGGGTGCCCAGCTGCTGGGGCGTCATGTAGCCCACGGTGAGGCCCATGGCAGTGAGCTGGTCGCGCACGTCGGGCAGGGCCACCACCTTGGACAGCGCGGCAGAAAACTCGGCGATGAACTTCTGCGGCGTGCCGGTGGGTGCGTAGATGCCGTAGTACGGCAGGTCTTCAAAGCCCTTCAAGCCCATTTCGTCGAACGTGGGCACGTCGGGCATGGCGGCCTGGCGCTTGGTGCCCAGCACACCCACCACACGCACCTTGCCGGCCTTGTGGTTTTCCATGAAGTCCTGCACCGACGCCACGCCCGCGCTGATCTGGTTGCCCAGCATGTCGGCCATCATGGGCGCGCTGCCCCGGTAGGGCGCGGACACCAGGTCCAGCTGGTACTTCTGGCCCAGCAGCTTGACCAGGAACTCGGGCGTGGAGGCTGGCGCCGGAATGCCCACCGCGCCCTTGCCGCTGCCCGCGGTCTTGACCCAGTTCACGTACTCGGTAAACGACTTGGCGGGCGTGCCGCCCGAGACGGCGAACGCGTTGACGAAGGTGGCAAAACCGCCCACGGGCACAAAGTCGTGGGCCGGGTCAAACCCCGCGTTCTTCACCACCTGGGGCAGGATGGAGATGGTGTGGTCGTGCGTGAGGAACAGCGTGGTGCCGTCCGCCGCCGCGGCCTTGAGCGTTTGCGCCGCGATCTGCCCGCCCGCGCCGGGGCGGTTGTCCACCACCACGGACACGCCGAGCTGGTCCTTGAGCTTGTCGGCCAGCAGCCGGGCGATGGCGTCGGTACCGCCGCCGGG
>DAIQRN010000308.1:0-3945 GCA_036786185.1 Acidovorax sp.
CGCGTCACCGTGACGGACGCGGCCGGGCGCGTGCTGTTTGACTCCGAGAACCGCGCCGTGGGCGCCGACCATTCGCAGTGGCGCGACGTGGCGCGCACGCTGCGCGGCGAATACGGCGCGCGCTCCACGCGCGAGGTGGAGGGCGACGACAGCAGCGGCGTGATGCATGTGGCCGCGCCCATCTATGTCAAAGACAGCATCGCGGGCGTGCTGACCGTGGCCAAGCCCACGCGCACGGTGCAGCGCTTCATCGACCGCGCCGAGCGCAAGGTGTTCATGGGCGGGCTGCTGCTGCTGGCCCTGTCGGCCGCCGTGGGCGTGGCCGTGACGCTGTGGATGGTGTGGAACGTGCGCCGCCTGCGCGACTACGCACTGAGCGTGCAGGGCCCCGCCACGGTCCAGCCCCTGGCCGTGCCCGAGGTGCCCGGCGAACTGGGCGACCTGGCCCGCGCCATGGACCGCATGCGCGAGCGGCTGGCGGGGCACGACTACATCGAAGGCTATGTGCGCGCCCTCACGCACGAGCTGAAAAGCCCCGTGGCCGCCATCCGCGGCGCGGGCGAGCTGCTGGCCGATGACCTGCCCGCCGCCGACCGCGCCGAATTCGCCACCCAGGTGGTGCAGCAGAGCGAGCGCCTGCAGCGCCTCATCGACCGGCTGCTGGAGCTGTCCAAGCTGGAGCAGCGCCAACACGCCGAGGGCCGCGCCCCCGTTGCGCTGCAGGCCTGCGCCGAAGCGGCCCTGGCCCAGACCCGCGCCCGCGCGGCGCAGCGCGGCATTGCGCTGGCGCTGCGGGGCACCGGCGCCAGCGGCCCGTGGGAGGCCGAGCTGGTGACGCTGGCGCTGAGCAATCTGCTGGACAACGCCATCGACTTTGCACCCGCGGGCAGCACGGTGCAGATGGTGCTGGACAGCGCCACCGTGGCCGTGCAGGACGCGGGGCCGGGGGTGCCCGACTACGCGCTGCCGCGCCTGGGCGAGCGCTTTTTCACCACGGCCCGGCCCGGCGGCGAGCGCAGCGGCTCGGGCCTGGGCCTGGCCATCGTGCAGCGCGTGATGGCGCTGCACGGCGGGCGGATGGCGGTACGCAACACCACACCGGGCCTGCGCGTGACGCTGGACTTCACGCCCGCATCACAAACTTCATAGCGCCCTCACGCCAGGCCGGAACACTGCCCTCCACCCAATCATTTGTGGAGGAAGTCTTGTTCAAAAACCCCCTGTTCACCAAACTGGCCGCGCTCGCGGCCGTCACGCTGCTGCTGCTCTTTGGCCTGGGCCTGATCGAGGACGTGGTGCGCGACCGCCAGCGCTACCGCAACCTTACCGCCCAAAACGTGGCCGACAGCCTGGCCGGGCCGCAGACGCTGATGGGCCCGCTGATCCACAGCGCCTGCGTGGAGAGCTGGGACGTGGAGACCGGCAAGGGCGACGAGCGCCGCATGGTCGAGAAGCGCCGCGAGTTTTTGCTCACGGCCATGCCCGAGCAGCTCAAGCTGCGCTCGGGCGCCGCCATGGAGGAGCGCGCGCGCGGCCTGCACAAGGTGAACACCTTCAACCTCAAGGCCCACGTGACGGCGCAATGGGGTTCGCTGGCCAGCCTGCAGCCGCAGAGCACGGTGAAGGGATCGCGCATGCACTGCGGCGCGCCCATCGTGATGGTGGCCGTGGGCGATGCGCGCGGCATCCGCACGGCGCAGCTCACGCTGGACAACACCGCCCTGGCGCTCAAGCCCGGCACCTTCCACCCCACGTATGCGCGGGGCCTGCACGCCGCGCTGTCCGAGTCGGTGCGCGGCCAGGCCCCTGGCCTCACGGCCACGCTGGACCTGGAGCTGGTGGGCACCGAGCGCCTGTCCATCGTGCCGCTGGGCGGCAATACCGAAGTGCAGATGACCAGCGGCTGGCCCCACCCATCGTTTGGCGGGCGGTTTTTGCCGTCTGAGCGCGAGGTGAAGGACGATGGCTTCTCGGCCCAGTGGCGCCTGTCGTCGCTGGCCACCACGGCGCAGGCCGACATTGCCGAGGGCAAGCGCGTGTGCGTAGACGGCGAGGCCCAGGACAGCGGCTGCGCGGACAGCTTTGGCGTGGCCTTCATCGACCCGGTGAACCCGTATTCGCTCTCCGACCGCGCCACCAAGTACGGCGTGCTGTTCATCGCCCTCACCTTCGTGGCCGTGGGCCTGTTCGAGTTGATGGGAAATGGCCCCCACGCCCCACCGCTGCGCGGGTCGCTGCCCCCCGAGGGGGCCGCTTTTTCGTCTTGGGGCGGCCCGGCGACGAAAAGACTGCGTGTGCACCCCATGCAGTACCTGCTGGTGGGCAGCGCGCTGTGCAGCTTCTTCCTGCTGCTGGTGAGCCTGTCGGAGCACCTGCCGTTTGGCGTGTCGTACACGGTGGCGGCCACGGCCTGCGTGCTGCTGCTGGCCTACTACGCCAGCCACATGCTGGGCAGCCTGGCGCGCGGCCTGCCGCTGGGTGCGGGCGTCGCGCTGCTGTACGGCCTGCTGTATGTGCTGCTGCAGCTGGAGCAAACGGCGCTGGTGGTGGGGGCTGTCACGCTCTTCCTGGTGCTGGCCGCCGTGATGGTGCTCACGCGCAACGTTAACTGGTACGGCCTGGCACGGGGCAGCGCGCCCGCCGACACCCCCGCCACGGAGGCCGCATGACGCAGCCCGCACTGTCCTCGGCGGAAGCGGCGCGCGTGCAGCGCCACCATGACCGCCTCATGGCGGCCCTGCGGGCGCGCGACCGGGCGGCACTGACGAGCGCCAAGCAGGACGTGCTGGCAGACGCATTTGGCGCACCAGCGCCCACCTCCCCCGCTCTGCGGCGGGCACTGCGGGAGCTGGTGTGGCGCATGGCGGGCCTGCTGCTGCGGCGCAGCCGCCTGGGCTAGGAACATGTCCATGGTCCATGGCACGCGCCAAATGGGCTACGCTTGGCGCCATGCCGTCCGCACCGCCCGCACCGTTCTCGCGCAGCACGCTCTGGGCCTGGCTGGACCACCGCCCGGGGCTGCTGCTGGTCCTCACCACCCTGATCTGGGGCAGCAACGCGGTCGCTGCGCGCCTGGCGGTGGACCAGGTTTCTCCCATGATGCTGACCTGTGCGCGCTGGGTCGTCGCCTGTACGGCACTGTGGTTCGTGGCTCGCAGGCCGCTGGTTGCCAGTGGGCCCCTTTTGCGCCCTCGTGCGGGGTACCTGGTGCTGATGGGCGTTGCGGGCTTCACCGGCTTCAACGCCCTGTTCTACACCGCCGCCCACCACACCAGCGCCGTCAATCTGACCATCATCCAGGGGGTGGTGCCGGTGCTGGTACTGCTGGGGGGCGCGCTGGTGCTGCGGCTGCGCGTGTCGGCACTGCAGGCCCTGGGCGTGGTGCTGACGCTGGCGGGCGTGGTGGTGGTGGCATCGCGCGGGCAGTGGCAGGTGCTGCGCACGCTGGACTTGAATGCCGGCGACCTGGCAGTGCTGCTGGCCTCGGTGCTGTATGCGGGCTACACGCTGGGCCTGCGCGCCAAGCCCGCCGTGTCACCCCTGGTGTTCTTCGCTGCCGTCGCCGCCGTGGCGGCGCTGGCCTCACTGCCGCTGCTGGCCTGGGAGGTGGCGGCGGGCCGGTTTTTCTGGCCCACGCTGCAGGGCTGGCTGATCATTCTGTACGTGGGGTTGCTGCCCTCGTTCGTGTCGCAGATCACGTTCATCCGCGCGGTGGAGCTGATCGGGCCGGCGCGCGCGGGGGTGTTCTACAACCTGACCCCGGTCTTCGGTCCGGCCCTGGCCGTGCTGATGCTGGGCGAGCAACTGCGCCTGTACCACGTGGCGGCGCTGGCCATGGTGCTGGGTGGCATCTGGGTGGCCGAGCGGCTGGGCCGGCGCGGCTGAAGGCCCCAAGGCTATCAGGCCGGCACGCCCTGTGCGGCTTCGCTGTCCGCCGATGCGTCG
>DAIQRN010000309.1:0-3941 GCA_036786185.1 Acidovorax sp.
TGTCGGCATGGCCGTGGGCAATGTCGATGGTGATGTACTCGGGCGTGATGCCCTGGGCCACCAACTGGTCCACGGTGTCGTAGTCGGGCTGCTTCACGCCCAGCGAGATCGAGGCGTAGCAGCCCTGGGCGTGCATGTCCTTCACGAACTGCACGTTGTCCAGATCGAACCGGTGCATGACGTAGAAATAGCCGTTCTTTGCCATCCAGGTGCAGATTTTTTCGTCCACCACGGTTTTCATGTTGGACGGCACCACGGGCAGCCGGAACGAGCACCCGCCCAGTTCCACGCTGGCGTCGCACTCCGAGCGGCTTTCCACCCGGCACTTGCGCGGCAGCAAAAGAATGTTGTCGTAGTCGAAGATTTCCATGAGATTCCAAGCTCCATCAAGGGACGCCGCCAAACGATTTCGGCGGCGGTGGGCGCTTGGCTTGGGACCGGTCTTGTGGAAGCGGCTGCGAAAGCCGCTCCGAACCCCGCAGTGCGCGGGCACAAAAAAACCGGGCGTCAAGAAACTTGGGCCCGGTGATTGATTCTACCCGCCTGCCTATTGGCCGCCATAACGGCAGGGCTATGGGGGGCATACGGATTGCGCCGCCGCCACGATGCGGCCTTGGGCATCCTGCACCCAGCCCACCATGCGCAGGCGTGCGGGTTGCGCACCGTCGGCGAAGCGCATGGGGCGCAGCTCACTCCAACGATGCTTCTCACTTTTTGATAGCTGCTCGCGCTTTCCCCATGTGCCCTGGAGCATGTTTCTGACCAAATTTCTCGGTGCCGTGGTGCCATCCGCTCCTGCAGGCACCGACTCCACCAGCAGCAGGTAATAGCTCCACGGGCCGCGCGCAGCCATGCCCGGCGCGGGCTGGAAGGCCATGGTCGCGCCCAGGTAGTCGTTGAAAGGTGGCCCGTGGCCCACGCGCAGTTGGGCGGTGGTGTGGGCGGCGGCGTTGATGGGCGGCTTCTGCACGGTGGCAATGTGCACGTCGGTGCGCGTGGGCACGGGGCGCGCCAGCGTGTCCAGGCGCTGCAGCGCATCGCGGGTTGCAGCGGCCGAAAGCGGGGCGTCGTCCCCCAGGGTGCCGGGCACGATCCAATCCAGCGTCACTACGTTGGCCTGGGCCGATGGGGTGGGATGGGCCGGGTCGCTCCAGCAGGCCTCGCAGTCCGCGCTGATGAAGCGCTCCACCAGTGCCAGCGGTTGGGGCTGGCCGTCGCTGGAGCACGCGGACTGGGTCTGGGCTAGGGCCTGCGGCAAGTGGCTGCTGCAGGCAATGAGCGCTGCAAACGCGAGTGTGGTGGTGCGCATATCGTGTGGCGGTGCGGGTGGAGCGGCCCCATGTTCCCACACCCGGCGCCGCCGCGCCACGGGCACCTTGCGCGGGGGCTTATTCCGGCTTGACCTTGGCGCGGCGTACCACGTCGCCGTAGATGACGAGGCGGTCGGACATCATCTTTTCAAACTGCGCGGGCGTCATTTCTTCGGGCGGGATCACGCCGCGCGCCTTGAGCTGTTCGACCATCGCGGGGTCGGTGGCAGCCTTGCGGATGGCCTGGTGCAGCTTGGCCACGATGGGTGCGGGCGTGCCTGCGGGGGCGGCAATGCCGGTCCACGAGGTCATGTTCAGCTGGGGGTAGCCCAGCTCGGCAAAGGTGGGCACGTCGGGCAGTTGCGCCAGGCGCTCAGGCGCCACCACGGCCAGGGCACGCAGCTTGCCGGCCTGGATGTGGGGCAGGAAGTTCACCAGGTTGTCCTTGATGAACTGCACCTCGTTGCTCAGGATGGCCGTCACATGGGGCGAGCCGCCGCGGTAAGGGATGTGCGTGGCCTTGGTGCTGGTCTCCAGCAGCAAAGCCTCGACGTTGAGCTGGCCCATGCTGCCCGCACCGGCGCTGGCAAAGTTCAGCTCGCCAGGGCGGGCCTTGAGCAGCGCCACGAATTCGGCAAAGGTCTTGACGGGCACGCTGGGGTGCGTGATCAGCACATTGGGCTGGCGGCCCAGGATGGCGATGTTTTCAAAATCCTTGATGGGGTCGTAGCCCAGGTTGGGCTGCACCAGCGGGTTGGCCAGGTGGCTGCTTTGCGACGATACCACCAGGGTGTAGCCGTCGGCCTTGGCGCGTGCCACGTACTGCGTGCCAATGGAGCCACCGGCACCGGCCCTGTTTTCCACCACGATGGGCGTGCCCAGGACGCGGCCCAGCGATTCGCTGTACAGGCGCGCCATTGCATCCACCGAGCCGCCGGGCGGGAAGGGCACGACCAGGGTGATGGGTCGGCTGGGGAAGTCGCTGGCGGGTGTGGCCGCCGCAGCGGGCAGGGCGGCAGCGCCAGCCAGGGCCAGGCCGGTGGCCAGCAGCTTGCGGCGCGAGGAGGTGCGGGAGGCGGGAGTGGATGTCATGAAAGAAGTCATCTGCAAGGTCAAAACAACAAAAAAAAGGGATGGCGGGGCCGGATGTCAGCGCAGCGCCAGCAGCGTCAGGGCCAGCGCCTGGGCGCGGGGCACGAAGCTGGTGAGATCGCAAAACTCGCGCTCGCTGTGGGCGTAGCCGCCCACGGGGCCCAGCGCGCACAGCGTGGGGATGCCCATGTCCGAGGTGATGCCGCTGTCGGCCGCGCCGCCGGTGGTCTCGCCTTCCACGGCAAAACCCAGTTGCCGCGCGCTGTGCTGGTAGGCCTGCAGCAAATCACTGGGCGTGCGGGCCATGGGCAGCGTGCCGGTCTTGGCGACGACGCGGCCGCTGGTGCGGGGCAGGGATTCTTCTTCGATGATGGCGTCGATGCGGGCCAGTACGCCGTTCAGGTCGCTTTCGGCCGTGAAGCGCAGGTCCACATGGGCCTTGGCCAGCGGCGCGACCACGTTGGAAGCCATGCCGCCCTCGATGAAGCCCACGTTCACGGTGATGCCCGGCTCCACGCCGTTCAGGGCATGCAGCGCCAGAATCTTGCGTGCCAGCGCATCGATGGCGCTGGCGCCCTGGGCCGGGTTGATGCCCGCGTGGGCGGCCACGCCCTGCACCTCGAAGTCGATGCGGTACGAGCCCTTGCGCTCGTTCACCACGTTGCCGCTGATGCGCCCGGGCTCGGCGTTGAGCACGGCGCGCGCGCCCTGCACATGCTCGCGGATCACCGTGCGGCACGCGGGCGAGCCCACTTCTTCATCGCAGGTGAACAAGAGGTGCACGGGCAGCGTGTGGCCGCCAAAGCGCGCCAGGGCCTCGGCCACGAACACGTTCATCACCAGGCCGGACTTCATGTCCGCCACGCCGGGGCCGAAGGCCTTGCCGCCGTCCACGCGCCAGGGGCGCTCGGCGGCGGTGCCCAGGGGAAAGACGGTGTCCATGTGGCCCATCAGCTGCCAATGCCCCTCAGCCGTTGGGTCGCTGCCCGGCACGCGGGCCAGCAGGCAGTCGCCCCAGCCAGGCTGCGGCAGCGTTTGCACGGCGATGCCTGCGGATTCGAGCCGCGCACGCAGCAGCGCGGCCACCTGGCGCACGCCGGCCTCGTGGCCGCTGCCGCTGTCGATGTTCACGACCTGGGCCAGCAGATCGGCCATGGCCTGTTGCTGGGAGGCCAGCCAGTCCAGCAGGGGGCGGGCGGCGTCGTCGATGGCGGGGGCGGCAGAGGTCATGGGCGGTGCTGCAGGGGCGCAGGAGAGAGCTGGGGAAGAGGGGGTTGTGAAATGAAAATTTCACGAATATTATCTATTTGCAATAAACATTGCATTGCACTGGGGTTAACCCGCATGCCCCGCGCCCGACCCATCACCTGACACCATGCTCCTGATCGACCGGCTTGCCGCCCGTGCCGCCACCCTCACCGCCAGCGAGCGCGCCCTGGCCGACAGCCTGCTGCGCACCTACCCGGACGGCCTGCTCGACTCCGCCAGCGCCATGGCCGCGCGCACGGGCACCAGCGCGTCCACCGTGGTGCGCATGTT
>DAIQRN010000310.1:0-3919 GCA_036786185.1 Acidovorax sp.
ACGCAGGGCACATCGGGGCCAAAGGCATCGGCGTTGTAGGCGCGGCCCGCGTGCTCGGCAAAGGCCGCTGCCGGGCCTTTCACGCGCGCAGCGCGGGCATAGGTGGCCAGGGCGTCCAGGGCCGATTGCTGGTAGGACTTGAGGGTGAGGGCGGTCATGAATGAGGAATGATTGGCGCAGGCATTGGCGGGTTAATCCCAGGCTTCGCCAATTTAAGTCGTTGATTTATAAATATATTTTTCTATCGATTGGCGCAATTGCGTCGTTGTTTTGTCGCTCATTGGCGGCTCACGCGCTCACTAAGCGCCCACAGCGCTCCTCGGGTCGGCTTGCCGATATTGCGTATCGCCCCCTGCCGAGCCATCTCCGAAAGCAGCTCTTTGATGTACTTCTTGCGCCCTGCTGCGCCCGGAATCCACACCATCAAACGGGGCAGCAGCAGTTCGTCGATCTTGGCGCGAGGCTGCGGCGCAAGGGCGAGCAATTTGCACACCATGTCTTTGTAGTCCTGTGCGCTGGGGCCTTTTTGGTTGATGTAGGCCACCTCCGTCCCCGTCGCCACGGCCACCTGGGCCGATATGCGCAGCTTGGGGCTGCGCCCCTCCACCAGGCCTTTGGCACGCAGGCGCTGCAACTGACCGGCAGCCAATGGTCGGCCTTTCTGGATCTGGTCGAGCAGCACCGCTTCGTCCAGACTTAGATGGGTGTGCGTCATCAACGCACCGACATAGCGTTCATCGAGCGTGCGCCCGTAGATCGTGACGCTGACCGACGGGGGTGGGCCCTCGATGGCGTAGTCGGGCAGCGGGAAAAACCTCTCGCGTTGCTTGCGGAACATGCCCTTGACCCCGCTGTTGATCGTCTCCATCAAGTCGAGCTCCACCATGGCATTGGCCAAGCAGGCATTACGGTAGCGCTGCTCGGGCTGAGCGGCGTGCAAGACCTTGTCCACGGAGCCGGGCAGAAACTCCCCGTAGTTGAAGAACCGCAGGGTATCCGGGCTTTCGGTCACCAGGATGCGCCCGCCCTGCGCATAGTCCTGGTGGGCCACGCAGTTGTGCAGCGCTTCACGCAGCACCCAATCGTCGTAGTTGGGCAGGTTCAGCGGCGCTACTTCGCGCGGCGGCAGGAGGTTGACGTCGATGATGCGGACGCGGCCAACCAGCGCATCAATGGCCAATACCAGCGGCAGCTCGAAATGCTGATGCGTCACGTGATCTCCCCGGTGATCGACCAACTGCCAACTGATGCGCGGCGTGGGCCCGCCCAGCGCATAGGTTGCCTCGGGGCGCCCCAACAACACCAGCGCTGCCCGGGTAAGGCCGCCGCCCACGGCAAGCCGCAGGCTGTGGACAAACTCCGCATCCGTCTGCGCCTGCATCTGCGCCACGATGTCAGGCTTGGGCGCATAGCGGCGGGCATACAGCATGCGGGCACGGGCGATGGCGGGGGCAGACAGCAATGCCCAATCGTCGGTGACTAACGTGGCCGACCAATCGTGCAGCGCCGATTGCGCGCGCAGCGTGTCAAGCTTGTGCAGCGCCAGCGCTCCTAGTTTTTCCCCGGTGCGCCCCCAGTAATGGCCCTTGCAGGCCACCGGCACGCCCCGGGGCGCGGCCGGTATGCGCCACAGCAGCACCCGCGCGAGTGCGCCCTGGGCATCGGGCACATGCAGCACGCAAGGAGCCTGCAGCACCACCTGCGGTGAGGTTTGCGCCGCAATGGATTCCTTGATGCGGTTAACTTCCTCCATTGCCTGCGCAAATCGGGTTCCCGTGGCAGGGCGCAAACCGCTGGAAGGGTCGATCTTGTTCTCGATGCCCATGACAAGCCAGCCTTCCTCGCGTCGGTACAGATTGGCCTCGTTGGCCAGGGCCGACACGTACTGCGCCATGTGGTCAAAGTTGAAAGACTGTTCGGCGCGCTTGAACTCCAGCCACTCTGTCTCGGTGGGCATACGTCGCAACTCATCCAGGAAATTGCCGGTAACTTCGTCCATCGTGCCTACCTCGCCTTCACGTCATACGGAATGTGCTTGAACACCACGTTGGCCTGCGCCAGCCGGGCGGCACCCAGGCGGCAGGCCTCGCCGTAGACCACCAGCAGCGCGTCGGGGTGGGGCGTGGCGGCGTGCAGTTGCAGCAAGGACTGCAACACCGCGTGCGTGAGCACGTTGCCGCCCGCCGGGCGCTTGTCGCCCAGGATGCCGTTGAACAGCAGGTAGTAGGCCGTGCGGCTGCGCAGGGTGGGGGCTGGGGGCTCGGTGGTGGGCGCGGTTCCTGCTTCTCCATCGCCGCCCGAAGTTTCAAGCGAAATTGGCCCCTGGCGCCCGTCCATCAAGCGTGAGTAGCTATCAAAAACAGAGTGCGTGCCCAGATACGGCGTGCCCGGTGTGCCCCGCGCTGCGTCCCACGCGGTGGCCGTTTCCTGCTGCCAGATGTAGGCCGCCAGCGTGGCAAAGCGCACGCCGGGGTCGATGCTGCCGTCGGCCCCAAACACGGGCGCCCCCAGCCGCGCCAGGCGAAAGCCGCCGCCGTCAAACGGCTGGCCGTCTTTGCTCTGGCCCCAGCCCACCGCCGCGCTGATGCCACCCTGCTCGCCCGCCACCACCTTTTGCAGGCGCGGCAGGCAGTGGGTGAGGGCGTGCTCGCCCATCTCGATGCCGATCCAGCGCCGGCCCATCTTGTGCGCCACGGCGGCGGTGGTGCCGGAGCCAAGGAAGCTGTCGAGGACGAGGTCGCCGGGGTTGGTGGCGAGTTGGAGAACTCGTTGAATCAATCTCTCGGGCTTCGGGGTTGTGAATGCGCCGGAGCTTTCCAATGCCAACACTTCCTTTTTGGCATCCTGGTTGTTTCCTACCTCGTCATGACGCCACACCGTGGTGGGTACGGTTCCCGCTTGAACACTGTCGATGAACTTCTTCAAGCGTGGCCGTTCGTTCTCTCCCTTCACCCCCCAAAAAAGCAAGTTGGCATCTTGGTTCTTCTGTGTGGACTCTCGGTCATACGCCCAAACTCTCGTCGGAGAAGGTAGAACCTCTTTGCCCGTCAAAGGATTTCGGATGGGGTAATAAAGATTCGGGCGCTCATCACGGGTTTTGGCACAGGTGTAGTCAACGGATAGCCAGTCACCGCGTGCGTCGGCATCGGGGTTCTTAAAGTTACCTAGCTGTTTGGAACTGCGCGGCAAGAGTTTGGGGCGCCACAGCTCCGTTCTTTTTGCAAAGACCAAAACATGGTCGTGGTTGATGCTCAGTTGATGCGCGTCGTTCTGCGGGGAGAACTTCTTTTCCCACATCACATTCGCCACAAAATTCCCCCGCCCAAACACCTCATCCATCAACACCTTGAGGTAGTGCGCCTCGTTGTCGTCAATGGTCACCCAGATCGAGCCGTCCTCACTCAGCAAGTCCCGCAGCAGCTCCAGCCGGGGCAGCATCATGCTGAGCCACTGGCCGTGTTCGAGCTTGTCGTCGTAGTGCTCAAACGCGCTTTGGGTGTTGTAGGGCGGGTCGATAAAGATGCACTTGATGCGGCCCCGGTAGAAGGGCATGAGGGCCTTGAGGGCTTCGAGGTTGTCGCCGTGGATGAGCAGGTTGTCGGTGCTCTTGTCAGGGCTGCTGCTGCCGTGGTGCGACACGGTCTCCAGCAGGCGGTAGGGCACTTGGTTGGCAACAGAGAAGGAGGCTGCGCGGTGGAGCCAGTCAAGGGTGGGCATGCGGGGTGGGTCTCAGAGAGGCAGGCCCCGGGGGGCCAAGGGCTCGGATTTTTACACGCCAAGGCGGCACTGCTGGGCAGCCCGCCAAGCAGTGCCAGACGTAAACAGCGTCAATGAATGGCCGCCGCCACGATGATGCTGATGCCCAGGCACATGGCAGCCACCACTATGCCCAAAGCCTTGTTCTGCTTTTCCACAATCT
>DAIQRN010000311.1:0-3918 GCA_036786185.1 Acidovorax sp.
ACGAGGTGCGCCGCATGATGCTGGACCGCCACGCACGCTACATGCCCGTGATGGACCGCAAAATGCTGATGGGCGTGATCAGCTTCTACGACGTGGCCAAGGCCGTGGTAGACAGCCAGAACTTCGAGAACAAGATGCTCAAGGCCTACATCCGCGACTGGCCGGAAGACGACGAGCGTCCCACGACCTGACGCTGAAAATTCAAGCCAAAATGGCTGCTGGCGCTTATGAGTAAAGCGCGAGCAGCTATTTTTTTGATAGTAATCATTTTCAGCCCCGACCCTCTGGGATAATCCCGCCCCATGAGCGGCAACACCTTCGGCACCCTATTCGCAGTCACCAACTTTGGTGAATCCCACGGCCCGGCCATTGGCTGCGTGATCGACGGTTGCCCGCCCGGCATGCCGCTGGCCGAGGCCGACATCCAGGCCGACCTGGACCGCCGCCGCCCTGGTACCAGCCGCCACGTCACGCAGCGCAACGAGCCCGACGCGGTCGAAATCCTGTCGGGCGTGTACGAGGGCAAGACCACGGGCACGCCCATTGCGCTTCTGATCCGCAACACCGACCAGCGCAGCAAGGACTACAGCAACATCGCCGAGAGCTTTCGCCCCGGCCATGCCGACTACACCTACTGGCACAAGTACGGCATCCGCGACCCGCGCGGCGGCGGCCGCTCGTCGGCCCGCCTGACGGCCCCCACGGTGGCTGCAGGCGCGGTGGCCAAGAAGTGGCTGGCGCAGCAGTACGGCACCCAGTTCCGCGCCTGCATGACGCAGCTGGGCGAGCTGGCCATTCCGTTCGAGAGCTGGGACCATGTCCCCGCCAACCCCTTCTTCGCGCCCGTGGCCGACGTGCAGGCCTACGAGGACTACATGGACGCGCTGCGCAAGGCGGGCGACTCCTGCGGTGCGCGCATCCGCGTGCAGGCCACCGGTGTGCCCGTGGGCCTGGGCGAGCCCTTGTTCGACAAGCTCGACGCCGACATCGCGTACGCCATGATGGGCCTGAACGCCGTCAAGGGCGTGGAGATTGGCGCGGGCTTTGCCAGCGTGGCGCAGCGCGGCACGGTGCACGGCGACTCGATGACGCCGCAGGGCTTTCGCAGCAACAACGCGGGCGGCGTGCTGGGCGGCATCAGCACTGGGCAGGACCTGGAAGTCTCCATCGCCATCAAGCCCACCAGCTCCATCATCAGCCCGCGCGAGTCCATCGACATCCACGGCCACAGCGCCGAGGTCATCACCAAGGGTCGCCACGACCCCTGCGTGGGCATTCGCGCCGCGCCCATCGCCGAGGCCCTGCTGGCCCTGGTGTTGATGGACCACGCCCTGCGCCACCGCGCGCAGTGCGGCGACGTGGTGCAGCCCGTGCCGCCCATTCAGGCGTCGTTTCTGTAACCCACCCGTCATACGGATTTGCCTTCAACCGTCTAACGTCGTTGGTTCGCCTTGCCGTGCTACAGCACTGTCTTCGGCTTCCCGCCTGGTTATCCGATTGAATGCAAACCCGTATCAGTCGCCGCGCGGGCGCAGCGCGGACAGCCAGCGCAGCGGGTTGAAGCCCGTGACCAGGCCAGTGGCCACCAGCACCAGCGCGCCGCCCCACAGCATGCCGGGGCCCAGCGCCTCGTCCAGAAACAGGTGGCCCCAGGCCACGCCAAACAGCGGAATCATGAAGGCCGAGCTCATGGCGGCCACCGGCGATACCTGGGTCAGCACGCGCAGGTTGAGCCAGTAGGCCAGCCCCGAGGTCACGACACCCATCACCGCCACCACGGCCAGCGCCAATGGGGTGAACAGCGCTTGCGGCAGGTTCCACACCGCGCCGGGCAACAGCAACACCAGCGCGGCGGCGTGGATGCCCGCCGCAATGGCCAGCGGCGACATGCGCTGGGTGGCGCGCTTCATCCAGGTGGTGGAGATGCCATAGCAGGCCGAGGCCGTGATGCAGGCCAGCGCCGCCGCCAGCAGCACGGGCGTGGGGTCGAGCGGGCCCAGCTGCACGATCAGCGCCACGCCCGCAAAGCCGCAAGCGCAACCCAGCCACTTGCGCGTGCTCAGCGTGTCCTCCTTCATCCAGGCCGCGGCCAGCACGCCAAACGGCACGGCCATGGTGTTGAGCAGCGAGCTGTAACCCGCAGGCAAGTGCAGCGCAGCCCAGGCGTAGAGCAGAAAGGGCACGGCCACGGTGAGCGCCCCCAGCCCGCACAGCTCGCGCCAATGGTGCCAGGGCCAGCGTTCGCCCGCCACGCGCATGATGGCCATCAGCGTGAGCGTGGCCAGGCCAATGCGCAGCGCCGCCATCACCTGGGGACCCAGCAAGGGGCTGGCGATACGAATGAACAGGAAGGAAGCGCCCCACAGGGCAGAGAGCAGCACGAGCTGCAGGAAGTGGCGGGTTTTCACCGGCCCTATTGTCGGGCAGCGGCGCAGGGCGCGCTGACGGGCAGTCAGTTAATTGCTATTAAATATATAGCTTCTGCCGCTTGTGTAGTAAGCGCTAGAGGCCAAAAAGGTTTGAAATCACCGGCGCCTACTTACGCACCTCATCGACCATGGCGCGGAAATCGTCGATGTCTTCGAAGCTGCGATACACGCTGGCAAAGCGGATGTAGGCCACCTTGTCGAGCTTCTTGAGCTCGCGCATCACCAACTCGCCAATGCGGCTGGACAGGATTTCGCGCTGGCCCAGGTTGAGCAGCTTTTCCTCGATGCGCTCCATGGCGCTGTCGATCTGGGTGGTGCTGACGGGGCGCTTGCGCAGTGCCAGGTTGAATGAGCCGAGCAGCTTGCTGCGGTCGTACTCGATGCGCCGGCCATCCTTCTTGACGATGGCCGGGAAGTTGACTTCCGGCCGCTCGTAGGTGGTAAAGCGCTTGTCGCAGGCGCCGCACTGGCGGCGGCGCCGGATGAAGTCTCCTTCTTCAGACACCCGTGTCTCGACGACTTGCGTTTCGAGGTGGCTGCAGAAGGGACACTTCATGGGGCGGCCCGATCAGCGATAGACCGGGAAGCGGGCGGTCAGGGCATTGACCTTGGCGCGCACGGCGGCGATGTTGGCCTCGTCGCGCGGGTTGTCCAGCACGTCGGCGATCAGGTGGGCCGTGGCGCGGGCTTCTTCTTCCTTGAAGCCGCGCGTGGTCATGGCGGGGGTGCCAATGCGCACGCCGCTGGTCACCATCGGCTTTTCAGGGTCGTTGGGGATGGCGTTCTTGTTGATGGTCATGTGGGCGGCGCCCAGCACGGCCTCGGCTTCCTTGCCGGTGATGCCCTTGGCGCGCAGGTCCACCAGCATCACATGGCTTTGCGTGCCGCCCGACACGATGCGCAGGCCGCGTGCGGTCAGCGTCTCGGCCACGACCTTGGCGTTCTTGGCCACTTGTTCCTGGTAGGCCTTGAACTCGGGCTGCAGCGCTTCCTTGAAGGCCACGGCCTTGGCCGCGATCACGTGCATCAGCGGGCCGCCCTGCAGGCCGGGGAAGATGGCGCTGTTGATGGCCTTCTCGTGCTGGGCCTTCATCAAAATGATGCCGCCGCGCGGGCCGCGCAGGCTCTTGTGCGTGGTGCTGGTGACCACGTCGGCGTGGGGCACGGGGTTGGGGTAGATGCCCGCAGCGATCAGTCCGGCGTAATGGGCCATGTCCACCATGAAGATCGCGCCCACGTCCTTGGCCACCTTGGCAAAGCGCGCAAAGTCGATGTGCAGGCTGTAGGCCGATGCACCGGCGATGATCAGCTTGGGCTTGGTCTCGTGCGCCTTCTTCTCCATGGCGTCGTAGTCCAGCACTTCGTTGGCGTCCAGGCCGTAGGAGACCACGTTGAACCACTTGCCCGACATGTTCAGCGGCATGCCGTGCGTCAGGTGGCCGCCTTCGGCCAGGCTCATGCCCATGATGGTGTCGCCGGGCTTGAGGAA
>DAIQRN010000312.1:0-1057 GCA_036786185.1 Acidovorax sp.
CCAGGCGTTGCCCAGCATGTCGTACAGCCCGAAGGCATTGGGGGCAAAGCGGCCTACCGGTGCGGTGAAGGCGTATCCGTCATTGCCTCCCAGCGCATGCTGGCCCCAGCGAGACCATTGGGGGGCTGCGGCCTGGTCGAAAGTGTTGCCTGCGGAGACCAGCTCTTGCGGGTTGTCGCCATGGGGGTACAGGCTGCGGGTGCCCGCGCGGCAGGCGTACTCCCACTCCGCCTCGGTGGGCAGGCGGTAATGGTGGCCCTCGGTGCGGCTGAGCCACCGGGCCATAGCCTGCGCATCGTTCCAGGTCACGTTCACCACGGGGTGGTCCGGGCCCTGCGCAAAGCCGGGGTTGCGCCACGAGTAGCGCGGGTCGCGCCCCTCAAACGCGTCGCCGCGCCGCGTGGTGGCGGGGTCGTAGTCGGGGTTGTAGCCATATCCTCCGGTGCCGTCCGCTTGGGATTCCGGCTGGTAGCCGGACGCCTCGATAAAGCGCCGGAACTGCCCCACTGTCACCTCGTGCTGGCCGAGGTAGAAGGCGCGCGTGATGCGCACCTCGTGGGCGGGTGATTCGTCCGCCAGGTCCGTCAGGCGCTGGCGCTCCAGCAGCGGGAAGGTCTTCTCCAGCGCCTCGACGGGGGGCACACCCCCCCCCATCCAGAAGGTGCCCGAAGGCACGCGGACAAAGGCCATGCCCAGGCTGTTGACCCAGGGCGCTGCGGCCAACCCTGCCTGTGGCGGCGTGTGCTGGCAACCCACCAGCAGCAACGCGGCCAGTGTGAGCAGCGCAGCCCGTTTTACCGCGGGGCAACGCACCGGGAACGCGTGGGGCCCTGCGGCCTGGTGGGCTACACGTTCACGCATTCAGACACCTGTGTGCAGGCTGCCCTTGCGCAGAGTTCGGTTGCGCCGCCCGCGCGGGCACGAAGGCATGCCGGTGTTTCATGGAAGTTTCCCAAGCCGATCAGGAAGGCCAGTTTACGCACAGACCCGGCGGCTGCCCACGGTGATGTGCCGGGCGTCCATGGTGCGGGTCATGCGTGTAAGCCCCTACTGTGCA
>DAIQRN010000312.1:1157-3913 GCA_036786185.1 Acidovorax sp.
GAGGGGCGGGATGGCAAGTACGCGAGCACCGGTCACACAAGACGCCTGGCGGCCCTGGGCGTGGCGGGTGGTGCTCGCGCTGGGCGTGCTGGCGCTGCTGCCCGCCCTGCCGGTGTGGACGCCGCTGCAGCGGCTGGAGCATGACCTGCTGGCCAGCGTCACCGCCGCGCCGCCGCCCGACGTGGGTGTGCTGGTGGTCGGACTGGACGAGCCCAGCCTCGCTGCGCTGAACCTCACGCCGCCCCTGCCGCGCCGCCTGCACGCGCAGCTGGTGCAGGCCTTGTCTGCGGCGGGCGCTTCGGCGCTGGGCATCGACATGCTGTTTGCCGCACCCCAGTCCCCTGCCGACGATGCGGCGCTTGCAGCAGCCCTGCAAGGGCGCATGCCGGTGGTGCTGGCTGCGGCCGATGTGGCGGTGAGCACCTCGCAGGTGGCCCACTACCGGCAGACCGTGCCCTCGGTCTTCCCCATGGCGCGCCACGGCAGTGTGGCGGTGCAGCCGGACGATGACGGCGTGCTGCGCCTTGCGCCCACGCAGGCCGATGCGTTGTGGCAGGAGCTGGCGCGCAGAGGCGGGCGCAGTTTTCAGCCCCCGCCGCCTGGGGCGCTGCTGCGCTACTACGCCTCCGAGGTCCCGCTGCCCTATGCCCACTACACCCAGGCGCTGGAGGCCGGCCAGGCGCTGCCGCCCCCAGCCGTGCAGGGGCGCCTGGTGCTGCTGGGGCAGAACACGCCGGTGGACGGGGTCGATCAGTTCGCCACGCCGCTGCGCGCCCTGGGCGCGGGCACGCAGTCCGGTGTGCTGGTGCATGCCACGGCCCTGGTCAACGGCTTGGCGGGAGACTGGGTGGTGCCCGCCCGCCCGGCAGGCCCCTGGCTGCAGGCCGCGCTGGCCGTGGGCTGCGTGGCCGGCTTGACCCGGCGCTGGCGTGGTGGGCGGGCGGCTCTGCTCAGTGCAGCCTTTGCGCTGCTGGCCGTGGTGGGCGGTGTGGGGGCGTACCTGGCAGGGGTGTGGTGGACGGCACTGCCCACGTTGGCGGGCCTGGCCCTGCACCTGAACGTGGGCGCGGCCGACAGCTACTGGCGCGAGCACCGCCGCCGCGAGCAGCTGCGCGCAGACTTCGCCCGCTACGTGCCTTCCGCCGTGGTCGATGCTCTGGTGGCCGACGGCGCCCCGCCCGGCCTGCAGGGCGAGCGGCGGGTGCTCACGCTGCTGTTTTCCGACCTCGCAGGGTTCACGGCCGCCAGCGAGCGCCTGCCGCCCGAGGAAGTGGCCCGTGCGCTCAACGCCTATTTCTCGCGCATGACGCACACCGTGCACCAGCATGGCGGCACGCTCGACAAGTTCATTGGCGACGCCGTGATGGCGTTCTGGAACGCACCCCTGCCCGAGCCCGCCCACGCCGCCCGCGCGCTGGCGTGCGCCCAGGCGATGCAGCGGGACATGGCCGCCCTGCGCGCCCAGTGGCAGGGCACGCCCTTTGCGGAGGTGCACCTGCGCATCGGGCTGCACACCGGCGAAGCGGCGGTGGGGCACCTGGGCTCACACGAACGCTTCACTTACACCGCCGTGGGGGATGCGGTGAACACCGCCGCGCGGCTTGAGGGCGCCAACAAGGCCTTTGGCACCGGCGTGCTGGTGTCCGGCGCCACACAGGCCGCCTTGCCCGCCGGTGATCCGCTGCGTGCGCATCTGCTCTGGCTCGACACCGTGGTGCTGGCGGGGCGCAGCAGCGGCCTGGATGTGTACACCGTCTGTGACGACCTGGCACTGGTCACCACCAGCCTGGCGCTGCACCGCCACCTGCAGGTGGGCGAATGGGCACTTGCCCTTGCGCGCTGTGCCGACTGGCAGGACCATGCCCGGTTGCAGGCGCCGCAGTGGGCCGCGCAGGCCGATCAGTTGTACGCACGTGTGCGGGCCGTCGCTGACGCGGCGGCGCAGGGCGTGCCTGCGGGCTTCAGCGCGCGCGCGCTCGAGAAATCCTGACACCGCGATGGATGATGAAAGGCCACGCTATGCCAAACCCCCGTACTTGCTGGTGGACCCCCGTGGGGCTGATGCTGGGGGCGCTTGGCGCCGCCCCGGCCTGGGCGCAATGCGCGGGTGCGCCACTCGCGCCCGGCGCTTCTGCGGCGCAGATCGTGGCGCTTTCGGGCCAGGGGCAGACCCGGGCGCCCGGCGTCGAGCCCTGGTCGCCCGCAGCACTCGCCCAGCAGCTCGGCGCGGGGGCCGACATGCGCACGCTGGCGCTGTCGTCGGCCGCACTGCTGCTGGCCGACCGTACCCAGATCCGCATGTCGGCCAACGCGCAACTGCGGCTGTGCGAAGCGCAGCCCCAGCGCACGCTGCTGGAGCTGGCCGCTGGGCGCCTGTGGGCCCGCACCAAGAAGACGCCCGCCACCCTGCAACTGCAAACCCCCGCCGCGCTGGCAGTGGTGCGGGGCACCGACTGGGACGTGGAGGTGGACAGCGCCGGGCGCACCACGCTCACCGTGCTGTCGGGGCAGGTGGACCTATCCAATGCCCAGGGCAGCGTGCAGCTGGGCCCTGCCGAGCAGGGTGTTGCAGAGCCCGGCCGCGCCCCGGTCAAACGGATGCTGGTGAACCCGCGCGAGCGTGTGCAGTGGGTGGCGGCGCAGCCGGGCGATGCCACCCGCTGGGCAGAGTTTCACGGGCCCGGCCTGGCCCCCGCGCTCGCTGCAGTGCGCGCCCAGCTGCTGGCGGGCGACTGGGGTGCGGCCCAGGCGCAGCT
>DAIQRN010000313.1:0-3896 GCA_036786185.1 Acidovorax sp.
CCCTGGCCGTGACCGGCGTGGCGCAAACCGCCTTTACTCACCAAGCCAATGGCAGCCTCATCACCCAGGGTGGCAAGGCCGTGGGCTCCGAGCTCATCGGCCAGTCATTCACCGAGCCCGGCCACTTCTGGGGCCGCCCTTCGGCCACCGCCCCCATGCCGTACAACGCATCGGCCTCGGGTGGCTCCAACCTGGGCCCCACCAACCCGGCGTTGACCGATGCCGTCAAGGCGCGCATTGAAGCCCTGCGCGCTGCCGACCCCGGCAACACACAACCCGTGCCCGTGGATCTGGTCACCGCCTCGGCCAGCGGGCTCGACCCGCACATCAGCCCCGCAGCCGCCGCCTACCAAGCCGAGCGTGTGGCCCGCGCTCGCAGCCTGCCCGTGGCACAGGTACAGGCCCTGGTGCAGCTGCACACCGAAAACCCCTGGCTGGGCGTGCTGGGTGAGCCGCGTGTGAACGTGCTGGCCTTGAACCTGGCGCTCGATTCGCTACCAAAACAATAGCTGCTTGCGCTTGATGAATAAGCGCTAGAGGCCAATTTGAATACAAATTGATGGATACTCTGTAGCTATGCAGGATCGCCCCGACCCCGACGCGCTGCTGCAGCGCATCCAGCAAGAGCAGGCCCAGCAGCAGCGCGGGCGGCTCAAGGTGTTTTTTGGCGCCTGCGCGGGGGTGGGCAAGACCTTTGCCATGCTCTCTGCCGCAAGGGCAGCGCAGGCGCAGGGCACGCCCGTCACCATTGGCGTGGTCGAGACGCATGGCCGCGCCGACACCGAGGCGCTGACCGCCCACCTGCCGCGCCTGCCGCTGCGCGCCCTGCCCTACAAAGACCGCACCCTGCCCGAGTTTGACTTGGACGCCGCCCTGGCCTGGGGCGCGGAGCACCCCGAGGGCCTGGTGCTGCTGGACGAGCTGGCCCACAGCAATGTGGCCGGATCGCGCCACCCCAAGCGCTGGCAAGACGCCGAAGAACTGCTGGCCGCAGGCATCGACGTGTGGTCCACCATGAACGTGCAGCACCTGGAGAGCCTGAACGACATCGTGAGCGGCATCACCGGCATCCGCGTGTGGGAGACGGTGCCAGACCAGTTTTTTGACGCTGCCGACGAGGTGGTGGTGGTGGACCTGCCGCCCGACGAGCTGCTTGCGCGCCTGAAGGCCGGCAAGGTGTACCTGCCCCAGCAGGCCGAGCGCGCCGCCGCCAACTTCTTTCGCAAAGGCAACCTGCTGGCCCTGCGCGAGCTGGCCCTGCGCCGCACGGCAGACCGGGTGGACGACGAAATGCGCGCCTACCGCCGCGCCAGCACCACCACGCCAGAGGCCGTGTGGCCCAACCGCGAGGCCCTGCTGGCCTGCGTGGGCACGGGCGACAACGCCGAAAAAGTGGTGCGCAGCTGCGCCCGCCTGGCCGCCCAGCTCGACCTGCCCTGGCACGCCGTGCATGTGGAGACGCCCGAGCAGCAAGGCCAGTCGGCCACTCTGCACCCGCAGGTGGAGCGCACGCTGAAAATCGCCCAGCAACTAGGCGCCGCCGCCTGCGCCGTGCTGCCAGCAGTCCAGCCTGCGCAAGCGTTAGTGAGGTATGCGCGCGAGCACAACCTGGTGCGTGTGGTCATGGGGCGCAGCGCACGCCGCTGGCCCTGGCAAGCCACACTGGCCGAGCAGATTGCGCAGCGCGCCAGCGACCTTGACTTGCTGCAGGTGGGCTCACCACCCAGCCGCCCCGCCCCTGCGGCGGGCAAAGCTGCCGTCGCCAAAGTCTCCCCCCATCACGCTCCCTTCTGGCCCGGCTACCTTGCCGCCGCGCTGGCCTGCTGCATCGCAGCCGTCATCGCCACGCCACTGGCCAACGTGCTGGAGCTGACCAACATCGTCATGCTGTTTCTGCTGGTGGTGGTGGGCGTGGCCCTGCGCTTTGGGCGCGGCCCGGCCATCATGGCGGCGTTCTTGGGCGTGGGGTTCTTTGACTTTTTCTTTGTGCCGCCCCGCTTCAACTTTGCGGTGAGCGATGCGCAATACGTTGTCACCTTCGCTGTGATGCTCGTTGTGGCCCTGGTGGTAGGCCAGCTCACCGCCGGGCTCAAGGTGCAGGCCGAGGCCGCCACCGACCGCGAGCACCGGGTGCGCAGCCTCTACGACATGGCGCGGGACCTGTCTGCCGCCCTGCTGACCGAACAGGTAGCGGAAATTGGCGCACGCTTTATCGCCGGCGAGTTCAGCGCAGGCAGCACGCTGGTGGTGGCTGACGATGACAACCGCCTGCAAGTGCTGCCCGGAGGCACCGCCCCCGTGGACATGGCCGTGGCCCAATGGGCCTTTGAGCGCGGCGAGCCCGCAGGCCGGGGCACCGACACCTTGCACTCCAGCCCCACGCTGGTGCTGCCGCTCAAGGCGCCCATGCGCATCCGTGGCGTGCTGGTGGTGGCCATGCCGCAACATCAAGGTAAGGGGCAGCTGCCGGGCGTGGAACCCCGCCGCCTGCTGCAAACCTGCGCCTCGCTGCTCGCCATTTCGCTCGAACGCATCCACTACATCGACGTGGCACAAAAGAGCACGGTGCAGATCGAGTCCGAGCGGCTGCGCAACTCGCTGCTCTCGGCCATCTCGCACGACCTGCGCACTCCGCTGGCCTCACTGGTCGGCCTGGCCGAATCACTGGCCATGGTGCAGCCGCCCCTGCCTGCCCATCAACAAGAGCTGACCGGGGCCATCCAGCAATCAGCCCAGCGCATGAGCGCACTGGTCAACAACCTGCTGGACATGGCCCGCCTGGAGGCTGGGGCCGTGCAGCTCAACATGGCGTGGCAGCCGCTGGAAGAAGTGGTGGGCAGCGCCCTGGCCGCCTGCGCCCCCGCCATCGCGGCGCACCGGGTCGAAGTGACCCTGCCCGACGACCTGCCGCTACTGCAAATCGACGCCGTACTAATGGAGCGCGTGCTGGTCAACCTGCTGGAAAACGCCGCTAAGTACACACCCGCAGACACCACCATCCACATCAGCGCGCAGCCCCAAAGCGACGCGGTGGCACTGACCCTCACCGACGAAGGCCCCGGCCTTCCCAAAGGCCGCGAAGAGCTGCTGTTTGAAAAGTTCGAGCGCGGCGCCCGCGAAAGCGCCACGCCCGGTGTAGGCCTGGGGCTGGCCATCTGCCGCGCCATCGTGCAGGCGCATGGCGGCAGCATCCGGGGCGATACCATCCACAACGCTCAGGGCCAGCCTGCAGGCGCACGCTTTACGCTGCTGCTGCCACGCGGCACACCGCCCACCGACCTGGGCACCGATGCAGACACCACCAGCGAAGTTTGACCGCGCGGCCCCGCAATCCCCATGACCGACCTGCCCACCCACATCCTCATCGTCGAAGACGAAGCCGACATCCGCCGCTTTGTGCGCCTGTCGCTGGAGAGCGAAGGCCACACCGTGCACGAGGCCGCCACCCTGCAGCGCGGCCTGATCGAGGCTGGCACCCGCCGCCCCGACCTGGTGGTGCTGGACCTGGGCCTGCCCGATGGCGACGGCGTCGATTTGATCCGAGACCTGCGCACCTGGTCGGCCATGCCCATCATCGTGCTCTCGGCCCGCAGCGCCGAGGCCAGCAAGATCACGGCGCTGGACGCTGGAGCCGATGACTACCTGGTCAAGCCCTTTGGCTCGGGCGAGCTGATGGCCCGCGTGCGCGCCCAGTTGCGGCGCAGCCAGCGGGCACCTGGCGCTGAGGCCTCGCCCGTGATCCAGTTCGGGCCCATCTCCATAGACCTGGCCCGCCGCACGGTAGAGCGTCGCACCTCAGAGGATGGCAGCGAAACCCTGCACCTCACGCCCATCGAATACAAGCTGCTCACCCACCTGGCCTCCCAGCCCGACCGCGTCATCACCCACGCCCAGCT
>DAIQRN010000314.1:0-3895 GCA_036786185.1 Acidovorax sp.
TGGATGCGCGGGCGGCTTTCATCGTGGGCGACATCCTGTCGGACGGCAATGCGCGCGCCCGCACCTTTGGCACCGACAGCGTGCTGGCCACCCGCTTCTGGTCGGCCGTGAAAACCGGCACCAGCAAGGACATGCGCGACAACTGGGCGGTGGGCTGGTCCGAACGCTACACCGTGGGCGTGTGGGTGGGCAATGCCAGCGGCGCTGCGATGCACGATGTGAGCGGCACCAGCGGGGCCGCGCCCGTGTGGGCTACCGTGATGGGCTTTCTACATGCGCGCGAGCCCAGCCGCCCGCCGCGCCCGCCGCAGGGGCTGGTGCAGTGGCCTGTGCGGTTTGGGCCTGCGGGGGGCGATGGCGACAGCGCCACGGCCTCACTCCCGCTGGAGGCTGCGCGCACCGAGTGGTTTGTGCCAGGCACGCAGCAGTCTGTGTTTGCTATCAATAACGTAGCTGGTGGCGCTTTATCAGTAAGCGCTGGAGGCCAAAAACGTTCAAAACCCGCAGAACCCCAGGCTGACCTGGGGCCTGCGCGCATCCTGATGCCGGTTCACGGCACGGTCATCGCGCTGGACCCGGACATTCCGCCCCAGTCCCAGCGCTTGCGGCTGCAGGCCGCCGACCTTGCAGCCCCCCGCCTGGCATGGCGCATGGACGGCAAGCCGCTGGGCCGGGGGGCTGTGCTGGAATGGCTGCCCTGGCCGGGCCGACACACGCTGGAGCTGGTGGACGCCCAGGGGCTGGTGCTGGACACGGTGCGTTTTGAAGTGCGCGGCGCCGGGGTGGCGCCGGGGGCCGTCCCCGGCACCGCCTCGAAGCCCCGATGAGGCAGGTGACCCGTCGGTTATTTCCCATGATGCCGTTGTGGCGATCACTACAATGGTGTGCAACTCTATGCATATGTTGTCCATACATGCCTATTCCCCCGCGCATTTCACGCCACAGCGGCAGTGAAATCCACCGCGACGGCCCCTTAGCAGCCGCTTCACGGCCCAGTCAGGGGCCTGACCGTCGTTCTGCAGGCAGTGCGCGGGCCCGTGGTCCCGGCTTCGATCAGTAGCCGCGCATGTCTGCCGTCCGTTCCCTTCTGTCTCAGCGGTTTCTCTGGATGGCCTTGCTGCTGTCCCTCGGGATCGGCGCATTGTCAGTGCGTGCTCTGTGAACGTTGCGCAACGACGAATGGACCTACGCTCTCAAAGCCAACACCAACCTGGTGGGCACGCTGGCGCATTCGCTGGAGTGGACGCTGGACTCGGTGGACCAGTCTCTGATCACGGTGGTGGAGGGGATTGAGAGCGCGGGCGAGTTGTCCCCTTCAGCCCGTATGCGCGATCGCCTGCGGGAAGTCGTTCGCTTTGAAAGCGTGGTGCGCCTGCATGCGTTGGGCAATGTGGTGGTGATCAATGCCCAGGGCGATGTGATTCTGGATTCTGGCTCGCAGGAGCCTCGCAAGGCCAACGTTGCCGACCGGGATTATTTCCTGGCGTTCAAGGAGCGGGGGCATGAGGGCCTGTTTGTGGGCCGGCCGGTGCCCTCCCGCATTACCGGGGTCATGTCGCTGCCCCTGGCGCGCGGCTTTCGCACTTCCCAGGGCGAGTTTGGCGGCATTGTGCTGGGCGCGGTGCGGCTGAGCTACTTCAATGAACTGTTCGCCTCAGTGGATCTGGGTGAGAACAGCGGCGTCAATCTGTTTCGTAACGATGGTGTCATCGTTTCGCGCTTTCCCTATGGTGACGCGGACGTGGGCAAGAGCATTGCGGGCACGCCCAACATGATCCGTTTTCAGCAGGAGAAAGAAGGCAGCTTTGTGGGGCGTGCGGCGCTGGATGGGGTGGAGCGCTCGTATTCCTTCAAGCACGTGGGGCGCTTTCCGCTGATCCTGAACTTGGCCCAGGCCAAGGCCACCATTTTCAAGAAGTGGAACCGCTCGGCCTGGGGGCTGGGGCTGTTCACCTTCGCGCTCATGCTGGCGTGCATGGCGCTGGCGGTGCTTTTCAACCGCGAGTTGCATCGCCGTCAGGCGGTGAGTGCGCAACTGCAGCGCGCCGAGCGCGACATGAGCAATATCTTGCACAGCATCCCTTCGCTGGTCGGCTCGTGGGATGTGAACCTCTACAACCGCTTTGGCAACCAGGCCCACGAGACCTGGTTTGGCGTACCGCTCGAAAAGCTGCACGGAATGCACATGCGCGATCTGCTGGGGCCCAAACGCTTCCAGCAAACCGAACAGCTGCTGGCCAAAGCCCTGGAGGGCGAGGTGCAGGTGTTTGAAACCAAGTTTACGGATGCCCAGGGAATTCCGCGGCACCTGATTGTTTCGTGCACCCCCGAGCGCGATGGGGACAAGGTACTGGGCCTGTTCGTGCAGGGCACCGATATCAGCGAACGCAAGCGCATGGAAGACCTGCTCTTTGAAGAAAAAGAGCTGATGCGCCTGACCCTGCAGTCCATTGGCGATGCCGTGGTGTGCTGCGACGCGCAGGGGCAAGTCACCTACCTGAACCCAGTGGCTCAGCGGCTTACAGGCTGGCAGGGCTTCGACGCCGCTGGCTGCGATGTGGATGAAGTGATTCGGCTGGTTCCGTCGGAGGTGGGCGCTGATCTCAAGAGCCCGCTGCGCACCGCCATGCGGGACGACCGTGCCTTGCCCCCCACACGCGGTGCGGTCTCCCATCGCACCACCCACCAGCGGTTTGATGTGGAACTTTCAGCCAGCCCGATTGCCGATCGCCATGGCCATGTGACGGGCGCGGTGGCCGTGCTGCGCGATGTGACCCAGGCCGTGGCCATGCAGGCGCGTATGGCGCGGCTGGCCCATTACGACGTGCTGACCGACCTGCCCAACCGCGTGTTGCTGCAGGACCGCGCCCAGCAAGCCATTGCCCAGGCTCAGCGTGAAGGCAAGTGCGTGGCGGTGATTTACCTCGACCTCGATGGTTTCAAGCAGGTCAACGACGCCATGGGCCACGACGTGGGCGACCAGCTGCTGGTGCAGTGGTCACGCCGCCTGCAGGCCGTGGTGCGGCAGACCGACACGGTGTGCCGCCAGGGCGGTGATGAATTCGTTTTGCTGCTGCCAGCCATTGGTGGCGCCGAGCAGGCGGGTGTGGTGGCACGCAAACTCATGCAGCAGTGCGTGGAGCCATTCGTGCTGCAGGGCGTGACCCTGTCGCTGGGGCTCAGCGGCGGCATCAGCCTGTACCCCCAGCATGGCCAGAATCTGGACGAACTCACGCGCCATGCCGACGCTGCGATGTATGCCGCCAAGCAGGCCGGGCGCAACCAGATCCGGCAGTACGAAGGCCCCGCAACGCCGCCCAGTCTGGTGGTGCAGAAGGACGAACTGGCCTGAGGCCCTGAACGGGTGCGCGCAGCGCATGACGTTCCTTTCGCACCCGGTTGACGGCGAGGATGGCTGGCCATGCGCTTCGCCAGCAATGGGCCGAGCACCGTGCCACGGCACGGAATGGAAATTTGTTGCAAGCCCGCGCAAATAATTTTGATGGTCTGGCCTTCTGCCAGGGCCTACCATGCGGCGCTGTATTTCAAGAACGGAGCGAGAGCGTGCCAGACCTGTCCAAAATCACCTGTATCGAAGACCTGCGCGTCATCGCCCAGCGCCGCGTGCCGCGCATGTTCTACGACTATGCAGACTCGGGTTCGTACACCGAGGGAACCTACCGCTCCAACGAGTCGGACTTCCAGCGCATCAAGCTGCGCCAGCGCGTGGCGGTGAACATGGAAGGCCGTACCACCCGCACCACCATGGTGGGGCAGGACGTGGCCATGCCGGTGGCGATTGCGCCCACGGGCCTGACAGGCATGCAGCACGCCGATGGAGAAATCCTGGGCGCCAAGGCGGCCAAGGCGTTTGGCATTCCGTTCACGCTGTCCA
>DAIQRN010000315.1:0-3895 GCA_036786185.1 Acidovorax sp.
GGCGCAGGTAGTCCCACAGGGCTTTGATGCGGGCCAGTTCGCGCCGCTCGGCCGGGGCCACCAGCCAGAAGTCACGCGTCACGTCCACCACATCGGGCAGCACGGGCACCAGGCCGGGCTCGCGGCTGGCCAAAAAGCAGGGCAGCAGCGCAATGCCCAGGCCCGAGCGCGCGGCCTGGAACTGGGCGATGACGCTGGTGCTGCGCAAGAACGACCGCGCCGAGGGCAGCCACTTGCGCAGGCTCACCTGCTGGTCGGTGAACAGCAGGTCGTCCACATAGTCAATCCAGCGCAAGCTGGCCAGGTCCGATACATCCCGAATCGGCCCCTGCTGGCGCAGATAGTCTGCCGTGGCATAGGGCAGCAGGCGGTACCGCGTGAGCTTGCTGGTCACGAAGCTGTCAGTCGTGGGCCGGTCCACGGTGACGGAGGCATCGGCTTCGCGCTTGGACAGGTTCACGCTGCGCGGCATGGGCAGCAGGTCCACGGTGATGGATGGGTGCCGCGTGCAGAAATGCGCCAGGTGTGGTGCCAGGAAATAGCTGCCAAAGGCCTCGGTGGCGCCCAGCCGGATTTCGCCGGTGAGGGCCATGTTGTCGCCAAACACGTCCGACTCCACCGCCGTGAGGGTGCTTTCGAGCTTCTCCACATGCTCCAGGAGCCGGTGCCCTGCGCTGGTGAGCCGGTGGCCCTGCGAAGTGCGGTCCAACAGCTTGGAGCCGATGTCTGCCTCCAGCCGCTTCATGCGCCGCGAGATGGTGGACTGGTCCACCCCCAGTGTGTGCGAGGCCTCCAGCGCCGATCTGGCCCGCGCCACGCCCAAAAACACGCGGAGGTTGTCCCAGTCGAATTGGTTCACGGTGGTGTGCCTTTGTTTTGCAAATATGCATAACTGTATGCCGATATTTACAGAACTGAATGCATAAAACCTTGCTTAGTATTCATTCAGCCATTCGCTTTCAATCAAACAAAACAGGAGACAACAATGGTGACAAAGTCTTTCCGCCTCGCAGCAGTTCCTCTGGCCCTGGGTCTGGCTTTGGCCGCAGGCGCCCACGCGCAAATTTCCGACGGCGTCGTCAAGATCGGCGTCCTGACCGACATGTCCGGCCCCTACTCCAGCTTCGGTGGCAAGGGCTCTGTGGTGGCCACCAACCTCGCCATTGAAGACTGCCTGAAGGCCGAATGCAGCGGCATGAAGATCGAGGTGCTGTCGGCAGACCACCAGAACAAGGCCGACATCGCTTCGTCCAAAGCCCGCGAATGGCTGGACCGCGACCGTGTGGACGCGTTTGCAGATTTGACCAATTCGGCCGCTGCGCTGTCGGTGCAAAAGCTGCTCAAGGAAAAGAGCGCCATCGGCCTGTTCACTGGCGCTGCCACCACGCGCCTGACCAATGAAGATTGCGGCCCCACCAGCTTCCATTGGATGTTCGACACCTACTCTGCATCGGCCGGCGCTGCTGCGGCGCTGACCAAGGCTGGCGGCAAGTCCTGGTACTTCCTGACGGTGGACTACGCGTTCGGCCATTCGCTGGAGAAAGACGCCACCGAAATGGTCAAGGCCAACGGCGGCAATGTGGTCGGCTCGGTGCGCCACCCGCTCAACGCCAGCGATTTTTCCTCGTTCATCATGCAGGCGCAGGCCTCCAAGGCGCAGGTGATTGGCATGGCCAACGCCACGCAAGACGCGGTGAACACCATCAAGGCCTCGCGCGAGTTCGGTATTGTGGACAAGGGCCAGAAGCTGGCGGCTCTGATGCTGCAGGTGACCGATGTGCACGCCATGGGCTTGCAGGTTGCGCAGGGCCTGGTGTCATCTGAAGGCTTCTATTGGGACCTGGATGATCAGACGCGCGCCTTCTCGGCACGCTTTGAAAAGGTGCAGAAGGTCAAGCCCAACCAGGTGCATGCAGGCGTGTATTCCAGCGTACTGCACTACCTGAAATCAGTGGCCGCCGCCAAGAGCGATGCCGCCCCCGCTGTGGCTGCCAAGATGCGCGAGCTGCCCATCAAGGACGACGTGATGCGCAACGCCAGCATTCGCCCCGACGGGCGCGTGGTGCACGACATGCTGCTGGTGGAAGTGAAGAAGCCCGCCCAGTCCAAGGCCGCGTGGGACTACTACAACATCCTGGGCACCATCCCGGCCAATACGGCGTTCATGCCGCTGGCGCAGTCCCAGTGCTCGCTGGTCAAGAAATAAGCGCACGGCCCAGCCGCTGCAACCCTGCCAGGCCTGAGTGCCTGGCCCGCCTCCCCATCACCTTTCGCACATCATGACGCAGCTCATTGGACACTTCATCGCCGGGCAACCCGAGGCTGGCACTGGCCGGCGCACCGGCCCTGTTTTCAACCCTTCCACCGGGCAAGAGATTGCACGCTGCGACTACGCGGACCGTGCCACCCTCGACCGCGCGGTGGACGTTGCCACCCAGGCTGGCAAGCGCTGGGGCCGTGCGTCCCACGCGGCGCGCCAGGCCGTGATCTTCAAGCTGCGTGAGCTGATGATTGCCAACCTGGACCTGCTGGCCGAGGTGATCGGCCGCGAACACGGCAAGACGATTGCAGACGCCAAGGGCGAACTGGGCCGCGCCATCGAGGGCATTGAGTTCGCTGTGAACGCGCCCCATGTGACCAAGGGCGAATTCGCCACCAACGTGGGCGGCGATATTGACGTGTTCTCGATGCGCACGCCCATCGGCGTGGTGGGGGCCATCACACCTTTCAACTTCCCCATCATGGTGCCTGCGGTGATGATGACCATGGCCATTTCGGTGGGCAACGCCGTGGTGTGGAAGCCTTCTGAAAAAGTGCCCACTGCAGCGCTGGAGTTTGCCCGCCTGTGGAAAGAGGCCGGCCTGCCCGATGGCGTGTTCAACGTGGTGCAGGGCGACAAGGAGATGGTGGACGCAATCCTGGAGCACCCCGGCATTGCGGGCGTGAGCTTTGTCGGCTCCACCGCCGTGGGCGAGTACGTGTACCAAAAGGGCACTTCACACAACAAGCGCGTGGCGGCTTTTACGGGCGGCAAGAACCACATGGTGGTCATGCCCGATGCCGACCTGGACGCTGCTGCCAGCGCCTTTGTGGCGGCGGGTTTTGGCTCGGCCAGCCAGCGCTGCATGGCCGTGTCGCTGCTGTTGCCCGTGGGTCAGGCCACTGCAGACCGCTTGCGGGAGCTGGTGATTGAAAAGACCAAGGCCCTGAAGGTGGGCCCCTACAACGACCCCCAGGCCGACTTTGGTGCCGTGGTGTCCGCCCAGTCCAAGCAGGCGGTGCTGCAGGCCATTGAAAACTGCATCAAGGATGGTGGTGAACTGCTGCTCGATGGGCGCGGCCTTCAGGTGCCCGGCCACGCCAACGGTTACTACGTGGGCCCCACGCTGTTTGACCGCGTGACCACCGACATGCAGATGTACAAGGAAGAAATCTTCGGCCCCGTGCGCGCCATCATGCGGCCCATGACGCTGGATGAGGCCATCGACATCACCAACGCGCACGATTTTGGGAATGGTTCGGTGATCTACACGCGCGACGGCAAGTCGGCGCACCGCTTCATGACGGAGGTAGAGTCCGGCATGATCGGCGTGAATGTCTCTGTGCCGCTGCCGGCTGCGTATTTCAACTTCGGCGGCCTGCGCCGCTCCAAGTTTGGTGAGGGACATCTGTACGGGCCCGACGCCGCGCGGTTTTACACCAAGATCAAGACCATTTCCCAGCGCTGGCCCGACGCTGACCAGCAGGTCGCGCCAGTCTCGCTGGCCTTCAACCCGAAGGCCTGACGGTAGGCACCAGGGCCCGTGCTTTGCCACGGCAGCCCTGGTGGCAGACCCGCACGCAGCCCACGCACCGTGATGGCTGCATTTGCAGGGCATAACAATTGCTAATGAAT
>DAIQRN010000316.1:0-3880 GCA_036786185.1 Acidovorax sp.
CTGATCCTGCTCATCGTCCTGATCCTCATCCTGATTGGCGCCCTGCCCACCTGGGGCCACAGCCGCTCCTGGGGCTACGGGCCCAGCGGCGGCATCGGGCTGGTGGTGCTGATCCTGGTGATCCTGCTGCTGATGGGCAGGATATGAGGGACGCGGGGCGACTCCCCGCCTCCTCGGCAAAACAAAGCGGCCTCCGGGCCGCTTTTGTTTTGCGCCCGATCACCGCCGGTCCGGCCGCAGCCGCGCCCCCTCCTCCTGCCCCACGTCCTTCAGGAAGGCCCACACCGCCTGCATGCGCGCCTGGTGCTTGGCCTCGGCGGGCATGCTCATCCAGAAGGTGCGGGTGAAACGCGCCTCCTGCGGCAGCACGCGGGCCAGCACCGGGTCGTTGTCGGCCAGGAAGGCGGGTAGCACGGCCAGTCCGGCGCCAGCGCGCACGGCCTCGTACTGGGCGGTGACGCTGGTGCTGCGCAGCGCGAAGCGCTCGGGCGGGTCGAGCCGGTCCAGGAACTGCAGCTCCTTGGTGAACAGCAGGTCGTCCACATAGCTCACGAAGGCGTGGTGGCGCAGGTCCTCGCGCGCGGCCACCAGGGGGCGGCGCGCCAGGTATTCGCGCTGGCCGTACAGGTGCAGGGTGTAGTCCGCCAGCCGGGTGACGATGACGGAGCCACGCGTGGGCCGCTCCAGCGAGATGACGATGTCCGCCTCGCGCCGCGACAGGTGCAGCATGCGCGGCAGCGCCAGCAGGTCGATGGACAGGTGCGGGTGCTTCTGCGTCAACCGCGCCAGGTGCGGCGCGAGGATGAGCGTGCCGAAGCCCTCGGTGGCCCCCACGCGCACCAGGCCCGACGGGCCCGCGCCCGCCTGGGCGGGAGCGGTGCGTTCCATGCCGAGCACGGCGGTTTCCATGGCCTCCACGGCGGGCAGCAGATGGCGGCCGGCCTCGGTCAGGCGGTGGCCACCGGCCTCGCGGGCGAACAGGGCGGTGCCCATCTGCTTTTCCAGCGCCTGGATGCGGCGCGCCACGGTGGTGTGCTCCACCCCGGCGCGGCGCGCGGCGGCGGCCAGGGTGCCGGAGCGGGCCAGCTCCAGGAAGTAGCGCAGGTTGTCCCAGTCCATGGTATCTGTGCAAATTTGCAAAGCCGAAGTGCACTATTGTCTATTGCATTGGCAATTTCGCACAGATACGATGCGTCATTACTTTTTTCCACCAGGAGACAAACGCATGAACGCACCCACCAACGTGGCCGCACTGGCCCCCACCGTCAAGCTGCTGATCGGCGGCAAGTTCATCGAATCCAAGACCACCCAATGGCGCGACGTGGTGAACCCCGCCACGCAGGAAGTGCTGGCGCGCGTGCCCTTCGCCACGCCCGACGAGATCGACGCCGCCGTGGCCTCGGCCAAGGAAGCGTTCAAGACCTGGAAGAAGACCGCCATTGGCGCCCGCGCCCGCATCTTCCTCAAGTACCAGCAGCTGATCCGCGAAAACATGGCCGAGCTGGCCGCCATCCTCACGGCCGAACAAGGCAAGACCCTGCCGGATGCCGAAGGCGACGTGTTCCGAGGCCTCGAAGTGGTCGAACACGCCGCCAGCATCGGCAACCTGCAACTGGGCGAGCTAGCCAACAACGTGGCCGGTGGCGTGGACACCTACACCCTGCTGCAGCCCCTGGGCGTGTGCGCGGGCATCACGCCCTTCAACTTCCCGGCCATGATTCCGCTGTGGATGTTCCCCATGGCCATCGCCACGGGCAACACCTTCGTGCTCAAGCCTTCCGAGCAGGACCCCATGGTCACCATGCGCCTGGTGGAGCTGGCGCTCGAAGCCGGCATTCCGCCCGGCGTGCTGAACGTGGTGCACGGCGGCGAGGCCGCCGTGAACGCCATCTGCGACCACCCGGACATCAAGGCCATCAGCTTCGTGGGCTCCACCAAGGTCGGCACGCACGTGTACAACCGCGCCAGCCTGGCTGGCAAGCGCGTGCAATGCATGATGGGTGCCAAGAACCACGCCATCGTGATGCCCGACGCCAACAAGGAGCAGACGCTGAACGCCCTGGCCGGTGCCGCGTTTGGTGCTGCGGGCCAACGCTGCATGGCGCTGTCGGTGGTGGTTCTGGTGGGCGAGGCCCAGAAGTGGATTCCCGACCTGGTCGCCAAGGCCAAGACCCTCAAGGTCAGCGCCGGTGTTGAAAAGGGCACGGACGTGGGCCCCGTGGTGAGCTGCGCCGCCAAGGACCGCGTGACGGGCCTGATCGAACGCGGCCTGCACGACGGCGCCACGCTGGAGCTGGACGGCCGCAACCCCAGCGTGCCCGGCTACGAAAAGGGCAACTTCGTGGGCCCGACCATCTTCAGCGGCGTGGTGCCCGGCATGAGCATCTACGACCAGGAAATCTTCGGCCCCGTGCTGTGCCTGTCGGCAGCGGCCGACATCGACGAGGCCATCGAGTTCATCAACGACAACCCCAACGGCAACGGCACGGCCATCTTCACGCAGTCCGGCGCGGCCGCGCGCAAGTTCCAGGAAGAGATCGACGTGGGCCAGGTGGGCATCAACGTGCCGATCCCCGTGCCCGTGCCGCTGTTCTCGTTCTCGGGCTCGCGCGCTTCCAAGCTGGGCGACCTGGGGCCTTACGGCAAGCAGGTGGTGCTGTTCTACACGCAGACCAAGACCGTCACGGCCCGCTGGTTTGACGACAGCACCACGTCGCACGGCGTGAACACCACCATCAGCTTGAAGTGATGGCGGCAAGGGCCTGCGCCCTGCTGGCCAGCGCACTGGCGCTCTCGCTGGCCTGTGCGCAAGCGCAGGCGCAGGCGGGCGCGGCCTGCCGCGCTGGCGGCACGGTGGACGAAATCAATGCCTGCGCCGTGCAAGACTTCCAGGCCGCTGACACCACCATCGCCGTGCTGTACGGCGACGTGATGCGCGCCCTGTCGGCCCACGAGCGCCCCCAACTGCGCCAGGAGCACACGGCCTGGCTGCGCGCACGCGCCACGCAATGCAAGCAGGCCACCCGCGCCACGGAGCAGCAGGCCGACGGCCCGCGCCTCTACCATGAATGCCTCACGCGCGAGACGCAGCAGCGCCGCCGGGGCCTGATGCGCTGGCTGAGCGCCGACACGCCGGCCAAGTAAAACAATAAAGACAGAGAGACACCATGGACTTTGAGCTGACCGAAGAACAACGCGCCTTTGCCCAGACCGCCCGCGACTTTGCCCTGGCCGAGCTGGCCCCGCACGCCGCGCACTGGGACGAGGAAGGCATCTTCCCGCGCGAGGCGATTGCCAAGGCCGGTGAACTGGGCTTTTGCGGCCTGTACGCGCCCGAGAGCGCTGGCGGCCTGGCCCTGCCCCGCCTGGACGCCACCCTGGTGTTTGAAGAAATGGCGGCCGTGGACCCCAGCACCACCGCCTTCATCACCATCCACAACATGGCCACCTGGATGCTGGGCACCTGGGCCACCGACGCCGTGCGCAACCACTGGGGCCCGCTGCTCACCACCGGCGAAAAGCTGGCCAGCTACTGCCTGACGGAGCCCGGCGCGGGCTCGGACGCCGCATCGCTCAAGACCCGGGCCGAACTGGTGGGCCACGAATACGTCATCAACGGCGCCAAGGCCTTCATCAGCGGCGCGGGCAGCACCGATGTGCTGGTGTTGATGGCCCGCACGGGCGATGCCCAATCGGGCGCGGGCGGCATCAGCGCCTTTGCCGTGCCCGCTGATACGCCCGGCATCAGCTACGGCAAGAAGGAGCAGAAGATGGGCTGGAACAGCCAGCCCACCCGCACCATCAGCTTCGACAACGTGCGCATCCCCGCCAACCACCTGCTGGGCCGCGAGGGCGAAGGCTTCAAGATCGCCATGAAGGG
>DAIQRN010000317.1:0-3878 GCA_036786185.1 Acidovorax sp.
AGGAATCCGACACCAGGCCGATCAGCCCGATAACGATGATGCCGAAAATGATCTGACCGGTATTCAGCAAGGCCTGGCTGTCGGTGATCATGTGGCCAATACCCGAAGACGATCCGATCAGTTCGGCCACGATGACGTAGGTCCAGGCCCAGCCCAGCACCAGGCGCAGGATTTCAGCGATCTCGGGCGCGGCACCCGGGATCAGCACGCGGCGCACGATGCCCGTGGGCTTGGCGCCCAGCGTGTAGGCGGCCTCCACCAGGTCTTTGCGGGCATTACCCACGGTGACAGCCACCATGAGGATGATCTGGAACACCGAGCCGATGAAGATCACCAGCAGCTTCTGCATCTCACCCAAACCGGCCCACAGAATGAGCAGCGGAATGAAGGCCGAAGCCGGCAGGTAGCGGCAGAAAGACACGAAGGGCTCCAGGAACGCCTCCACACCCTTGTGCGCGCCCATCGCGATGCCCAGCGGCACGGCCACGATGGCGGCCAGGATGAAGCCGCCCAGCACGCGCCACACGGTCATGCCGATGTCGTGCGCAAAGCCGAACTGCGTGAACAGCAGCCAGCCCTCCTGCGCCATCGTGATCGGGCTGGCCAGGAATGTGGGCGACACAAAGCCCCCCAGCGTAAACACCGACCAGGCGGCGAAGAACAGCACGAAAAAACCTACACCCAGCAACAACCGCGCACGGGTACTGACAGGCTCGAGCGGTGCCAGCGACCGGCGGGCCGGTGGCCGCTCAGACACAGACGAGGGTGCAATACCCAGCACGCGATTCATATTTCAATCCTTGGGATGGGTGGGCTTACTTGATGAAGCTGTCGTCAAACATGGCGTTGTAGTTCTCGGGCAGCTTGCGGATCACGCCCGCCTCGAGCAGGATGGCCGCCGCGTCCTTCATGAACTGCTGCAGCTCGCCCGCGAAGAACTTCTGGTTGGCCGCCTTGTCCTGCCAGCGCAGGTAGTTGGACGACTTGGCAAACGCCTCGCCGGTCTGCTTGACGGCCGAGCCCATGATGTCGTTGGACTTGGCCGGGTCGGCCTTGATCATTTCCAGCGCTTCAAAGTAGGAGTCCGCCAGGGCCTTGGCGGCCTTGGGGTTGGCCTTGAGCCACTCGGGCGCGCAGCCCACCGTGTCCATGATGTGCGGGAAGTCGAGCGTGGTGGCCAGAATCTTGCCTGCGGCGGGGTTGGCGCGCACGGTCGAAAGATAGGGCTCGTAGGTCACGGCGGCATCGTTCTGGCCGCTAACAAACGACTGGGCCGCCGGCTGGGGCGCCAGCGTGAGCGTCTTCACGTCTTTCACCGACATGCCGTTCTTGCTGAGCAGCCAGGCCAGCGTGAAGTACGACGCCGTGCCGGGCGCATCCACTGCCACGGTCTTGCCCTTGAGATCGGCAAAGGTCTTGACGTCGTTGCGCACGGCAATGCCGTCGGCGCCATACGACTTGTCGAGCTGGAAGATCTGCACGATGGGCACACCATTGGTGTTCCAGGCCACGTGCGTTTCGATGGTGGTGGCGGCGCACTGGATGGCCTTGGAGGCCAGGGCCAGGTGGCGGTCCTTTTGCGGAATCATCTTCAGCTCCACGTCGAGCCCATTCTTCTTGAAGATGCCGGCCTTGTCGGCCAGCGTCAGGGGCGCAAAACCGGTCCAGCCCGACATGCCCAGAACCACCTTGGTGTCCTGCGCCTGCACGGGAGCGGCCAGCCCCACCATGCACGCACCCGCTGCCATCCACGCCGCCATCTTCACAACTGCTTGTCCCATTGCTGACTCCTTTGAAAAATCAAAATCATTCCGTATTGCCGCTGCCACGACGATTGCGCCGCAACTGGCCATGATGCCTACTAAGCTTTGCCTGTATATACAGGGTTTACCAGCAAAAATTGTCCGTTCGCCCCGCCCAGGCGCATGGGGTGTTTTGACGGTGCTTGAACCTCCTTGCATGAAATCGACGCGGCGGCGAAAGATTCGCCCCGCCCGCCTTTTCTGTTAGCAAAAACAATGCCAACCAAAAAACCCCGTTGACACCCCCAACGCGCACCACCAAGGTGCAGCAGCGCCTTCAACCCAGCGCCAGGCGCGCAATGATGTTGCGCTGCACCTCGCTGGAGCCTTCATAGATGCGCAGGATGCGGGCGTCGCGCACATAGCGCTCCAGCGGCATCTCGCGCGTGTAGCCGTAGCCGCCATGGATCTGCAGCGCCGTGTCGGCCACAAAGGCCACCATCTCAGTGGCGTGCAGCTTGGCCATGGCCGACTGCAGCGTGAACGGCTGGCCCGCCTGGCGCAGTGCCAGCGCCTGCAAGGTCAGGCCCCATGAGGCTTCCAGGCGCAGCTTCATGTCGGCCACCATCCACTGCAGCCCCTGCTTGGTGGCGATGGGCTCGCCCGCGATGTGGCGGTCTTTCATCCACTGCACGGCGGCGGCCAACGCGGCCTCGGCAATGCCCAGCGCCGTGGCGGCCACGTCCAGGCGGCTGTTGTCCAGCACCTTCATCGCCGTCTTGAAGCCCGAGCCCTCGGCCCCCAGCCGGTTCGCCAGCGGCACGCGCACATCCTCAAAGGCCACCTCGAACGCATGGGCGCCGTGGATGCCCATGAGCTTCTCCGGCGCGGAGACGCTGATGCCGGGCGTATCGGTGTCCACGATGAAGGCGCTCACTCCACGCGCGCCCGCATCGGGATCGGTCTTGGCAAAGACGATGAGGAACTTTGCCTCCTTGGCGTTGGAGATGAAATGCTTGACACCGTCAATGCGGTAGCTGTCGCCATCGCTGTGCAGTACCGCGCGCGTGCGCAGGTCCGCCGGGTGCGAGCCGCCGCGCGGCTCGGTCAGCGCAAAACCGGCCAGCCATTCGCCGCTGGCGGCGCGCGGCAGGTAGCGCTGGTGCTGCTCGGCGCTGCCGCCAATCAGCAGCGCATCGGTGCCCAGGTAGTGCGCGCCGATCATGGACGAGGTGGCCGCGCAGGCGCGCGAGATTTCCACCAGCGACAACAGCATGGCGGTGGGCGTGACGCCCGCGCCGCCCAGATGCTCGGGCAGGTTCATGCCCATCACGCCCAGTTCAGCCAGTTGCGGCACGTGGCAGGTGGTGGACAGTTCTTGCGCGTCGATCTCTTGCGCGCGCGGGGCCAGCACGGTGTCGGCAAAACGGGCCACGGCATCGGCAACGGCCTGGTCATCGGGCGTTACGCCCAGTCGGAGGTTCATGGCGATTCTTTCAAAAAAGTGAGCACTCAGCGCTTGATAGATAAGCGCTAGAGCATGTTTTGACTAAAATTTCAATGATCCGCAGCGTCCATCAGGCAGCGGCCAAGGCATTGCCAAACAGGCCTGCGACCCGCAGCTCGGCCAGGCGCTCGGCACTGCACTGGAGCAGCGAGGCCATCAGCGCATCGGTGTGCTCGCCCAGGGCGGGCGCGGGCTCGGCCTTGTTGGGCGCGGCGCCACCAAACTTCACCGGCTGGGTGGGCACGCGCAGGCCCGGCAGGCGCGGGTCGTCCACGGCGCGCAGCAGGCCGCGCGCCTGGGCGTGCTCCGACTCCAGGGCTTGCGCGGTGTTCCACAGCGGCCCGCCGGGCACGCCGGCGGCTTCGAGCTGGCGCACCACTTCGGCCACCGGGTGCTTCTGCGCCCACTGTTCGATCGCGGCGGCCAGCACCTGGGACCGCAGCGGCTCCGGCAGGGACTTGCGATCCTTGTCGACGATGACGAAACCGCCCGCCCGCCCGAAGCGCGGGTCCACCATATCGTCGAGCGAAGGGCCTTCGCTGGAAACGGCAACTTTCTGCATGTGAAACTCCTTGTGAGGCTTGTCCGCCTCGGGTTGGGGCGGCAGGACGGCGTAAGTCCCGCCTTCG
>DAIQRN010000318.1:0-3878 GCA_036786185.1 Acidovorax sp.
CGCCAAGCCCGACGCGAAGTGGGGCGAGACGCCCTGCGCCTTCGTGGAGCTGAAAGCCGGCGCCAGCGTGGCGCCCGAGGACATCGTGGCGCACTGCAAGCAGCACCTCGCGGGCTTCAAGGTGCCGCGCGCCGTGGTGTTCGGCGAACTGCCCAAGACCAGCACCGGCAAGATCCAGAAGTTCGAGCTGCGCCAGCGGGCGGGGTCTGCGGCCGCCATCGACGTGTAGAAATATTGCTCAAAAACGGCTCCAGCGCTTATCCGGAAAGCGCTGGCAGCTATGGTTTTAATAGTTTTTTCTGAGAGGGCCCGCCATGACCGCCCCCCGCGACGAGCACGCCATCGACACGCTGCCGCGCCTCGAAGCGCTGCTCGGCCCCTGCAGCGACGCCTCCCTGCAGAAGGAAGTGCCCTACGTACATCCCGCCTACCGCGCCATGATCGAGGCCGCGCCCTTTGCCGTGCTGGCCACCACCGGTCCCGGCGGGCTGGACGCATCGCCGCGCGGCGATCCGGCGGGATTCGTGCAGCTGCTGGACGACAAGACCCTGCTGCTCCCTGAGCGGCGCGGCAACAACCGGGCCGACAGCCTGCGCAACATCCTGGCCGACCCGCGCGTGGCGCTGCTGTTCCTGATCCCCGGCGTGGCCGAGACATTGCGCGTGAACGGCACGGCGCGCATCAGCGTGGCGCCCGATCTGCTCGCGCGCTTCGTGGTCCAGGGCCAGCCGTCCAAGTGCGTGATCGTGGTGGACGTGGAGACCGTGTTCTTCCAGTGCGGCCGGGCCATCCAGCGCTCGCGCCTGTGGGACGCCGTGCCGCCCGGCACGCCGCGCCCGGTGCCCACGCCCGGCGCCATCCTCGCGGCCCTGACGGACAATGCCTTCGATGGCGCGACCTACGACGCGGCATTGCCCGCGCGCCAGAAGGTCACGCTGTATTGAATGAGGGGGGAGCCGTGGATTCAGTGTGGTGGATGGTGGTCCTGGGCGCCGTGGCAGCGGGCTTCGTGCAGGGGCTCTCGGGCTTTGGCTTCGGCATGGTCGCCATGTCGTTCTGGGCCTGGGCGCTGGAGCCGCGCCTGGCGGCGGCGCTGGCCGTGTGCGGCGCGCTCACGGGGCAGGTGTTCGCGGCGCTGTCGGTGCGGCGGGGCTTCGACTGGCGGCGCCTCGCGCCCTTTGTGCTGGGCGGGTTGGTGGGCATTCCCATCGGCGTGGCGCTGCTGCCCCGGCTGGACATGCAGGCTTTCAAGCTGGTGCTGGGCACGCTGCTGGTGCTGTGCTGCCCGACCATGCTGATGGCGCAGCGGCTGCCGCGCATCACGCGGGGCGGGCGGCTGGGGGATGCATTGGCGGGCCTGACGGGCGGGGTGATGGGCGGGCTGGGCGGCTTCACCGGCGTGGTGCCCACGCTGTGGTGCTCCCTGCGCGGCTTCGATAAGGACGCGCAGCGCGCCGTGATCCAGAACTTCAACCTGTCGATGCTGCTGGTGACCATGGCGACCTATGTCGCCACGGGCCTGGTGACGCGCGGCACGCTGCCCCTGCTGGCCGTGGTGGTGCCCGCCATGCTGGTGCCGTCCTTCCTGGGCGCGCGGCTGTACCTGGGTATCAGCGAGGCGCGGTTCAAGCAGGTCGTGCTGGGGCTGCTCACGCTGTCGGGCGTGGCGATGCTGGCCTCCAGCCTGCCCAGGGTGCTGGCGCGGTTTGCTGCATGATTGATAGCTGCCAGCGCTTGCTGGATAAGCGCTGGAGGCCGATTTGACCTTGATTTTTCTCGGCTTATTCGTCCACCGGGCTGCAGCAGGCCGTACATTCCCGGGGTCATGCAGAACGATGAAATGACGCCGCCCCCCGCCGCAGCGGAACCGCGCCGCCGCTACCGGCCCGGCACGCCGCTGAGCCTGGCGATCGCGCTGGCCTGCGTCGCCGCCATCGCCGGCCTGTGGCTGGTCACGCTGCAGCGCATCGCCTTCGAGCGCGAGCAGGCCGTGGCTTCGGCTATGCGGTCCAACTCGGGTCTCGCCATCGCCTTCGAGCAGCAGGTCTTTCGCACCCTGAAGGCGGCCGAGCAGGTGGCGGCCTTCGTGCGCGAGCAGTACCTGCGGCAGGGCGCCGGCATCAACCTGCGCGAATGGGTGGCGCAGGGCGTGATCCGCGAGGCCATGTTCACCATCGTCAGCGTGGTGGACGAGCAGGGCGACATCGTCAGCAGCAGCCAGGAGACCGGCGCCGTCAACTACGCCGACCGCGCGTTCTTCCAGGCGCTGCAGAACGATGCGCGCGACGAGCTGTTCGTGAGCCCACCGGTGCTCGGCCGTGTCTCCGGGCAATGGCGGATACCCATGGCGCTACGCATCGTGCGCGGCGACGGGAGTTTTGGCGGCGTGGTCGTGATGTCGGTGGACCCGGCCAACTTCACCGCCTTCTACCGCCAGGCCGATCTGGGCGACCAGGGCCTGCTGGAGCTGGCGGGACTGGACGGCGTGGTGCGCGGCCGCAAGACCGGCGGCACGGCCAGTTTTGGCGCCGATGCGCAGGGCCTGCCCTGGTTCCAGCGCCGCGCCACCGAACCCGAGGGCGACCTGGTGGATGCCGGCGGCGCGGTGGACGGCGTGCCGCGCATCGTGAGCTATCGCAGCATGGCCGGCTACCCGCTCATGGTGACCGTGGGCACGGCCTACGACGAGGTGCTGGCGCCGGTGATGCAGCGGCGCGCCAACTACCTGGCGGTGGCAGCGGGCGCCAGCGCGGCGCTGCTGTGCTTCGCACTGCTGCTCATCGCGGTGCTCGCGCGCCAACGCGCCGTGGCCGATGCGCTGGCGTCGAGCGAGGGGCTGTTTCGCGCCACCTTCCATCAGGCCGCCACCGGCATCGCGCACATCGCGCCCGACGGGCGCATCCTGCGCGCCAACGACAAGTTCTGCCGCATGCTGGGCTATTCGCTCGACGAGTTGCGCCAACGCACGGTGTTCGACCTCGGCGACGAGGATGAGCGCGATGCCGCGCGGCGCTTCGTGGCGCAGCGTCTGTCGGTCCATTCGCCGGTGTTCTCGCCCGAGATGGAGAAGGCCTACCGGCGCAAGGACGGCAGCGTGCTCTGGGTGTACGAGGCGCTGGGCGTGGTCAAGGACGCGAAGGGCCGTCCGGACTTCCTCGTGGCCGTGACGCAGGACATCAGCGCGCGCAAGGAGCTGGAAGCGCGCCTGTCGCATGACGCGTTGCACGACGCGCTGACAGGCCTGCCCAACCGCGTGATGTTCCACGACCGCTTCGCCCGCGTGCTCGAATCGGCGCTCAGGTACGGCCGGCATGCCGCGGTGCTCTACGTCGACCTGGACGGCTTCAAGGCGGTCAACGACCACTGGGGCCATGCAGCGGGCGACGTGCTGCTGCAGCAGGTGGCGCGGCGGCTGGAAGGTTGCGTGCGCGCCGAGGACACGGTGGCGCGTCTGGGCGGCGACGAATTCGGCATCGTGCTGGCCACCATCGAGCGTGCGGACGACTGCGGGATCGTCGCCGGCAAGGTGCTGGCCGCACTGGCGCAGCCGTTCACCCTGGACGGCGCCGTGGCGCGCATCTCGGCCAGCGTGGGCGGTGCGCTGTTGCCCCGCCATGGGCACGATGCCCAGGCCCTGCTGGCCCAGGCCGACGCCGCCATGTACGCCGCCAAGCAGGCGGGCAAGAACCGCTTCAGCCTGGAGGCAGTGCCCGGCCAGGACTGAACGGTATTTCTCTCAGTGATCCATGGCGCTGCGCGCCTCCCGCAGGCCCATGAAACTGGCGCGTCCTATGCACTGGCAGCCGCGCAAGGGCCGCCCCGCCGCGCTGGCTGCGTCCCCCTGCCCGCATGGCGCAGCCATGCGAGAGCGGGGGGAA
>DAIQRN010000319.1:0-3873 GCA_036786185.1 Acidovorax sp.
TCGAGCTGGTGAACGAGGGGGGGGAGCTGACCTGCGTCTCGCGCCTGACGATGGCCATCCTCGCCCCCCGCTGAATCCGGGTTTGGAGTGTTTTTGGCCTCCAGCGCTTGTCCAGCAAGCGCTGGCAGCTATCTTTTCAATAGCACTCAGTCCTGCTGCGACCGGGCCAGCCGCTCGCTCTTCCAGTACACGTCGTCGCCGCCGTCCATGCGGTTGAGCACGCGGGCCAGCACGAACATCAGGTCCGACAGGCGGTTGAGGTACTGGCGCGGCGCGTCGTTCAGCGGCTCGGTCTCGCCGAGCGCCACCACCGCGCGCTCGGCCCGGCGCGCCACGGTGCGGCACACGTGGGCCTGCGATGCGGCGCGCGTGCCGGCAGGCAGGATGAACTCCTGCAGCCGGGGCAGCGCCGCGTTGTGCTGCGCCAGAGCTTCGTCCAGGTCCAGCACGGCCTGGGGCTTGATCAGTTCGTAGCCGGGGATCGACAGCTCGCCGCCCAGGTTGAACAGCTGGTGCTGCACCTCGACGAGCAGCGCGCGCACGCCATCCGGCAGGCGCTCGCACAGCAGCAGGCCGATGTGGGAGTTGAGTTCATCCACATCGCCCAGCGCGTGGATGCGCAGGCTGTGCTTGGAGACACGTTCGTTGTTGCCCAAACCGGTGGTGCCTGCGTCGCCCGTGCGGGTGGCGATCTGTGTGAGTCGGTTGCCCATGACCATCCTTGTGTTGCAAGCGGGCATTGTCCGCGAAACGCATGGGTCGGCCCTGCCAGGTCGTAAGCGCGTTTTTACACCGCGCAGGCAAATGTTGACCCGGGCAACAGCAGGCAAGAGTGCTGGCCTCGCGCCTCGTGCTGCGGTGCAATAAAGGCCTGTTCAACTTCGAAGGAGCCTCGCTTCATGAAAGCACTTCAACGACGAATTTCTGCAACGTTCGACTCGCGCAGCGTGATGCTGTTTACGGCCCTGACACTGGGCGGCACGGGCGCACTGCAGGCACAGACCGCACCGACAGCGCCAACGTTTGGCCCCGGAGCCAGTACGGCCACACCCCAGCAGGGATCCCGCCCCTCCAACGGCCCCGGCACAGCCCAACCCCAATCCGCTGCCGCCGCCGCCTTTGAACGGGCCGACGCCAACAAGGACGGCCAGCTCAGCGCGAAGGAAGCCACTCAGCTGCCCGCCATTGCCCAGCGCTTCAAGGAGCTGGACGCCGACAAGAACGGCATGCTGTCCCGCGCCGAATTCGACAAGGGGGCCAACTCCTAAACACTCCCACAAGGCGCACTGACGCCCGCCTGCCCGCGCTGGAACTCCAGGGCGCGGGTAGGCTGTTGTGCGTGGTGGCTTGCACCGTGCGCACCGGCGCGCAGGGGCTTGCCAGCGCGCCGCAGCAGCCCGGCCGACGCCGGTGGTATTCTTTTTGGCTGCCCCAGGAGACCCACCATGAACGCACCGACCGCTGCTGCCCACCTGCATCCCCCCATTCACCTGCGCGATGTGCCGCCAGCGCTCATCGCCGCGCTGCAAAGCCGCTTTGGCGCGCAATGTTCCACCGCCCAGGCCGTGCGCGAACAGCACGGGCGCGACGAAGGCTCGCTGCAGGCGCCCCCGCCCAGCGCCGTGGTGTTTGCTGAAAGCACCCAAGATGTGGCCGACGCCGTGAAGCTGGCCAGCCAGTACGAAGTGCCGGTGATTCCGTACGGCGCGGGTTCCTCGCTTGAAGGCCACCTGCTGGCCGTGCAGGGCGGCATCAGCATCGACGTGAGCCGCATGAACCGGGTGCTCAGCATCAACGCAGATGACCTCACGGTGACGGTGCAGCCGGGCATCACGCGCAAGCAATTGAACGAGGCCATCAAGGACACCGGCCTGTTCTTCCCCATCGACCCCGGCGCCGACGCCAGCATTGGCGGCATGTGCGCCACGCGCGCCAGCGGCACCAACGCCGTGCGCTACGGCACCATGCGCGAGAACGTGCTGGCGCTGGAAGTGGTGACGGCCAGCGGCGAGGTCATCCACACCGGCACGCGCGCCAAGAAGAGCAGCGCGGGCTACGACCTCACGCGCTTGATGGTGGGCAGCGAGGGCACGCTGGGCATCATGACCGAGATCACCGTGCGCCTGTACCCCCTGCCCGAGGCGGTAAGCGCGGCCATCTGCTCGTTCCCCAGCATCGAGGCCGCCGTGCGCACCGTGATCCAGACCATCCAGCTGGGCGTGCCCATTGCGCGCGTGGAGCTGATCGACCGCCACAGCGTGCGCATGGTCAACGCGCACAGCAAGCTCAGCCTGCGCGAAGAACCCATGCTGCTGATGGAGTTCCACGGCTCGCCCGCCAGCGTGAAGGAGCAGGCCGAAACCGTGCAGACCATCGCCAGCGAGTTTGGCGGCAACGCCTTTGAATGGGCCAGCACGCCCGAAGAGCGCACGCGCCTGTGGACCGCGCGGCACAACGCCTACTTTGCCGCCGTGCAAAGCCGCCCGGGCTGCCGCGCCATCAGCACCGACACCTGCGTGCCCATCAGCCGCCTGGCGGACTGCCTGCTCGCCTCGGTGGACGAGGCCGAGGCCAGCGGCATTCCCTACTTCCTGGTGGGCCACGTGGGCGACGGCAACTTCCACTTCGGCTACCTGCTGGACCCCAACATCCCCCAGGAGCGCATCACCGCCGAGGAACTGAACCACAAGCTGGTGGCCCGCGCCCTGAGCATGGGCGGCACCTGCACCGGCGAGCACGGCGTGGGCCTGCACAAGATGGGCTTTCTGCTGGACGAAACCGGTGCGGGCGCGGTGGACATGATGCGTGCCATCAAGCGTGCGCTGGACCCGAAGAACATCCTGAATCCGGGGAAGATTTTTGCGCTGTGAGTTCTGGAGAAGCCAGTTTGGCGGCTTGAAAAGCTATCAATTCAATAGCTTCTAGCGCTTATTCCATAAGCGCTAGAAGCCTATTTGTATTTTGAGGTTTGCACGCGGTGCCAGCGGCCAAACGGCCTCAGGGCGCGTGCTTGCGCTCCAGATCGCGCGACAGGGCTTCTAGCTGCTCTTCGCTCATGTTCATCAACTCTTGTGTCGAGTGCCCGGTCACTTGTCGCACAGCGGCTGCGCCTTGGCCAGTGTTCAGCTTTTGCTGAATTTCCTGGGCCTTGCCCGCAGCCGCCAGCGACTTCGCCTGCTGCGCGCGGACATGCTCTTGATGCAGCCGATCCACTTCGGCATCGCTTTTGCCATGGGCTGCGGCACCCAGGGTTTTGCGTTTCGACGCCTGGATCGCCTGGCGTCCCTGGGCCTCGGCGGCAGCACGGCGCTGGGCGTTTTCGCGGTCGGCTGCGGCCTGGCGCTGCGCTGCGGCGTCGCGCGCGGCCTGCCGTCGCGCTTCTGCGGCATGGTCCATATCGGCCAGTGCTGGCATGGCGGCAAGCGCCGTGGCCAAGAGCAGTGGCAAGGTGCGGAGACTGTGCGTGTGCTTCATTGTCTGGCTCCAGGTAAGTGGCATGGCACCGTCCGTTGTGGACGCGCAGGGGAATACTAGGCCGCCAGCCCATCACCTTCCAGCGCAATACGTCACAGGTGCGCCTTCCGTATTGTTTTCTTACAGCGCTTACAGTTTCAGAGCGCCGACAGGCCCAGCGTGCCATCCACGCCCTCGGCAAAGCTACGCTCCTCGCGCAGGATAAAGCGCTTGTCCTGCGCCAGAGCGAAGTTGGCGCGACCTTCCGGGTCCGTGCGCAGGCGGGCACGGTAGGCCTCGTACGCAGCGAGCGAGTCAAAGCCGATCAGCCCCCAGGCCTCGTAGTTGCTGCCTTCGTGCGGCAGGAAGTAGCCCAGCAAATGGCCGCCGCAGCGGGGAATGATCTGGCCCCAGCGGCGC
>DAIQRN010000320.1:0-3854 GCA_036786185.1 Acidovorax sp.
GGCGCTGCGTGGCGAGATCGCTGCGCTCGTCACGGCGCCGCTGCACAAGGAGGCACTGTCGGCGGCGGGCGTGCCGTACCCGGGGCATACCGAGCTGTTGCAGGCCGAGGCGGCCCGCCACCAGGGCGTGGCCCTGTCGGCCATGCCGGTGCGCATGATGCTGGCCAGCGACGAGTTGCGCACGGTGCTGGTGAGCATCCACGTGGCGCTGCGCGACGCCATCGCGGCGGTCACGCGGGACAACGTGCTGCAGACGCTGCACATCACGCACCAGGCGCTGTCGCGCAGCCTGGGCCGCGCGCCCCGCATCGCGGTGGCAGGGCTCAACCCCCACGCGGGCGAGGGTGGCCTGTTTGGCCGCGAGGAGATCGAGGTGATCGCACCCGCCGTGGCCACCGCGCGCGCCCAGGGGCTGGATGTACAGGGGCCTTTTGCACCCGATACGGTCTTCATGCGCGCGCGCAGCACGCCCGGCCAGCCCGGCGAGTTCGACGTGGTGATCGCCATGTACCACGACCAGGGCCTGATCCCCGTGAAGTACCTGGGCGTGGACAAGGGCGTGAACGTGACGCTGGGCTTGCCGCTGGTGCGCACCAGCCCTGACCACGGCACGGCCTTTGACATTGCGGGGCAGGGCGTGGCGGGCGCGGAGAGCCTGATCGAAGCGGTGCGCATGGCACGCGCACTTTGTGCATAAAAATAGCTGCTGGCGCTTGTGTGGCAAGCGCCAGCAGCTATTAAAAACAGAGCGATAGAGGCTTTAGCGCTTCAGGCTGTCGCGGATCTCGCGCAGGAGCTGGATGTCCTCGGGCGTCGCTTCGGGCGCAGCGGGCTCGGCCGGGGCTTCGCGCTTCAAGCGGTTGATCTGCTTGATCATGATGAAGATGATGAAGGCCAGGATGATGAAGTTGACCGCCACCGTCAGAAAGCTCCCGTAGGCCAGCACCGGCACGCCCGCCTTGCGCAGCGCATCCAGCGTCATGGCCGTGCCCTCCGGCGCGGTGCCCAGCACCAGGAACAGGTTGGAAAAATCGAGCTTGCCAAACACCAGGCCCACCACCGGCATGATGAGGTCGGACACGACGGAGTCCACAATCTTGCCAAAGGCGCCGCCGATGATGACGCCGACGGCGAGGTCGATCACATTGCCCTTGACCGCGAATTCTCTGAATTCCTGCAACATTCCCATAGTGTTCTCCTTGGCGTGCGTGACTGCGATGCGGGAGTATTGCAGAGTCTGGACGGCCCCATCGGTCCGAATGCGTTTGAAATAACCATTTTCACTCCGCTACAATTCGCGGTTGACCCCAATGTAGCGATGATCAATCGAGGATCCCCATGAGTGACACTCCAATCGACTCCAGCAAGCGGACGTGGATCATCACGTCGGCATGCGCTGGTGCGGTGGGCGGCGTGGCAACCGCCGTTCCTTTCGTGAGTACCTTCCAGCCCTCCGAGCGCGCCAAAGCCGCCGGGGCCGCCGTGGAGGTTGATATCTCCGCCCTCAAGCCCGGAGAAAAAGTCACCGTGGAGTGGCGCGGCAAGCCCGTCTGGATTATCAAGCGCACGCCCGAGCAACTGGCCGAGCTGCCCAAGCTCGACGCGCAACTGGCCGACCCCAAGTCCCTGCGCAATCCTGCCGAGCTGACCCCAGAGTACGCCCGCAACGAAGCCCGCTCCATCAAGCCCGAGATTTTTGTGGGCGTGGGCATCTGCTCGCACCTGGGTTGCTCGCCCTCCGACAAGTTCCAGCCCGGTGCCCAGCCTTCGCTGCCCGACGACTGGAAGGGCGGCTTCCTGTGCCCTTGCCATGGCTCCACGTTCGACATGGCCGGCCGCGTCTTCAAGAACAAGCCCGCTCCAGACAACCTGGAAGTGCCTCCGCACATGTACCTCTCCGATACGCGCCTGCTGATCGGTGAAGACAAGAAGGCTTGACGGAGAACGACATGGCCCACGAATTCAAAGAAATTTCTCCCAACGCCTCGGCAGGCGCCAAGGTCACGAACTGGTTCGAGAACCGCTTCCCGACCGCGTTCGACGCCTACAAGGTGCACATGTCGGAGTACTACGCTCCGAAGAACTTCAACTTCTGGTACATCTTCGGCTCGCTGGCGCTGGTGGTGCTGGTGATCCAGATCGTGACCGGCATCTTCCTGGTCATGCACTACAAGCCCGACGCCGCCAAGGCCTTCGAATCGGTCGAGTACATCATGCGCGATGTGCCCTGGGGCTGGCTGATCCGTTACATGCACTCCACGGGCGCCTCGGCGTTCTTTGTGGTGGTGTACCTGCACATGTTCCGCGGCCTTATCTACGGCAGCTACCGCAAGCCGCGTGAGCTGGTCTGGGTCTTTGGCTGCGCGATCTTCTTGTGCCTGATGGCCGAAGCCTTCATGGGCTACCTGCTGCCCTGGGGCCAGATGTCGTACTGGGGCGCCCAGGTGATCGTGAACCTGTTTGCCGCCATCCCCTTCATCGGCCCCGATCTGGCGCTGCTGATTCGCGGCGACTACGTGGTGGGCGATGCCACGCTGAACCGCTTCTTCAGCTTCCACGTGATTGCCGTGCCGCTGGTGCTGCTGGGTCTGGTGGTGGCGCACTTGCTGGCGCTGCACGACGTGGGTTCCAACAACCCCGATGGCGTGGAAATCAAGGGCCCCAACGCCCCCAAGGATGCCAACGGCAAGCCCCTGGATGGCGTGCCCTTCCATCCCTACTACACGGTGCATGACATCTTTGCACTGAGCATGTTCCTGATGGCGTTCACGGCCGTGGTGTTCTTCGCGCCCGAGTTCGGTGGCTACTTCCTCGAATACAACAACTTCATCCCGGCCGATCCGCTCAAGACTCCGGCCCACATCGCCCCTGTCTGGTACTTCACGCCCTTCTATTCGATGCTGCGTGCCATCACCAGCGAGATGATGTACGCGCTGATCTTCTGCGTGGTCGCAGCGGCTGCCCTGGGTGTCGTCAAGGCGAAGCTGCCCAGCTTCCTCAAGGTCGGCATCGTGGGTGCCGCCGTGGTGGCCGTGGCGCTGATGCTGTCGATCGACGCCAAGTTCTGGGGTGTGGTCGTGATGGGTGGCGCCGTGGTCATCCTGTTCTTCCTGCCCTGGCTGGACTTCAGCCCGGTCAAGTCGATCCGCTACCGTCCCGATTGGCACAAGTACCTGTACGGCATCTTTGTGATCAATTTCCTGATCCTGGGCTACCTGGGTGTACAGCCTCCGTCGCCCATCGGTGAGCGCGTGTCGCAAGTAGGGACGCTGTTCTACTTTGGCTTCTTCCTGCTGATGCCCTGGTGGAGCCGCATCGGCGAGACCAAGCCCGTGCCTGACCGCGTGACCTTTGTGGCGCACTGAGCCTGGAGACAACAACAATGAAGAAAATCATCCTCACGCTGATCGCAGCTCTGGGCATTGTCTCGGGTGTGCAGGCCGCCGAAGGTGGCATTGCCTGGGACAAGGCGCCCAATAAGACCAACGATCTGGCCTCGCTGCAAAACGGCGCCAAGGTGTTCGTCAACTACTGCCTGAGCTGCCATTCGGCTGCGTTCATGCGCTTCAATCGCCTGAAGGACATCGGCCTGACGGAGCAGCAGATCAAGGACAACCTGCTGTTCACCACCGACAAGGTCGGCGAGACCATGAAGGCGTCCATCGACCCCAAGCAGGCCAAGGAATGGTTTGGTGCCAACCCGCCCGACCTCACCGTGATCGCACGTTCGCGTGCAGGCCACGGCGGTACGGGGGCTGACTATCTGTACACCTTCCTGCGTACCTTCTATCGCGACGACACCAAGGCCACGGGCTGGAACAACCTGGCTTTCCCCAGCGTGGGCATGCCCCATG
>DAIQRN010000321.1:0-3851 GCA_036786185.1 Acidovorax sp.
TTGGCGATGTCGGTGATGGCGTTGCGCTCATCCAGCGGCTGGCGCAGCACGATGTCGATGAGTTTGTCGCCCTCGCGGAACTGTCCCACCTGCATGCCCGAAAGAATGGTCTTGGACGCCTGGGCAATCGACTGGCTGGTCACGCCCAGCGCGCGCGCCTTGGCCTGGTCCACCTCCAGGCGCAGCACCTTCACGGACTCGTTCCAGTTGTCGTTCACGCCGCGCATGTCGGGGTTCTGGCGCAGTTGCGCCTTCACTTCGTCGGCACGCTCGCGCAGCACCAGCGGATCGGGGCCCACCACGCGGAACTGCACGGGGTATGGCACGGGCGGCCCGTTGGGCAGCAGCTTGACGCGGCCGCGCACCTCGGGGAACTCCCGGGCCAGCAGCTCCGGCAGGACCACGCGCAGCGATTCGCGCACCTTCAGATCTTGCGACAGCACGATGAACTGCGAGACGTTGGTCTGCGGGAACACCTGGTCCAGCGGCAAATAAAAGCGCGGCACGCCCGAGCCCACCCAGGTGCTTACGGAGCTGACGCCCGGTTCTTGCAGCAGGCGCTGCTCCACGCGCTTGGTCACCTCTTCATTGCCCGCAAAGGAAGTGCCTTCGGGGAACCAGATGTCCACCATGATCTCGGGCCGGCTCGAATCCGGAAAGAACTGCTGCTGCACCTGGCCCATGCCGACAATGCCCAGCGCAAAGGTCAGGATGGTGGCGCCAATGGTCAGCCAGCGGTGCTGCACGCACCAGTTCACCAGGCGCCTGAAGACCCGGTAGAACGGGCTGTTAAAAACCTCATGGTCCCCGTCCGCCGTGCCCTGCTGCTGCGCGTGCAGCACATGGACGGGCGGCTTGAGCAGCAGCGTGCCCAGGTAGGGGACGAAGTACACCGACACGATCCAGCTGAGCACCAGCGCAATCACCGTCACGGCAAAGATGGCAAAGGTGTACTCGCCCGTCATGGACTTGGCCAGGCCAATGGGCAAGAAGCCCGCCGCCGTGATCAGCGTGCCGGTGAGCATGGGCATGGCCGTGATCTCGTAGGCAAAGGTGGCGGCGCGCGCCTTGTCGTAGCCCTCTTCGAGCTTGAGCACCATCATCTCCACCGCAATGATCGCGTCGTCCACCAGCAGGCCCAGCGCGATGATGAGCGAGCCCAGCGAGATCTTGTGCAGGCCGATGCCCCAGTACCACATGGCCAGAAAGGTCACGGCCAGCACCAGCGGGATAGTGATGCCCACCACCAGCCCGGGGCGCGGGTCGATGTACCAGCGCTTGTACCAGGGATGCTGGCCGGGGCGGCGGTGAAAGCCCAGGCTGATGAAGCTCACGGCCAGCACGATGACCACCGCCTCGATCAGCACCTTGACGAATTCATTGACCGAGGTGGACACCGCCTTGGGCTGGTCCTGCACGTTGACCAGGTTGACGCCCACGGGCAGCGTGCCCGCAATGCGCTCCGTGGCGCCATGCAGCGCCTTGCCCAGGGCAATGATGTCGCCGCCCTTGGCCATGGAGACGCCCAGCGCAATCACCTCGCGCCCCTGGTGGCGCACCTTCACGGTGGCCGGGTCCACGTAGCCGCGCTTGACCTCGGCGATGTCCGACAGGCGCAGCTGCGCGCCCGACGGCCCACGGATCGGCATGGCGCGCAGGTCCTCGATGGCGTTGAACTGGCCCTGCACGCGCACCTGCACCTGGTCCTGCGGCGTCTGCACGGCGCCCGCGCTTTCGACGGCGTTCTGTTGGCCCAGCTGGGCCAGCACCTGGTTCATGTCCAGGCCCAACTGCGACAGGCGCTTTTGCGAGATCTCGATGAAGAGCTTTTCGTCCTGCGCTCCAAACAGCTCCACCTTGGCCACGTCGGGCACACGCAGCAGCTGCTGGCGCACGTCGTCGGCAAAGGTCTTGAGCTCGGCATAGCTGAAGCCGTCCGACTCCAGCGCATAGATCACGCCATAGACATCGCCGAAGTCATCGTTGAAGAACGGCCCCTGCACGCCCTGCGGCAAGGTGTAGCGCATGTCACCCACCTTCTTGCGCACGCTGTACCAGACATTGGCCACTTCGCTGGCCTTGGAGTTGTCCTTGATTTGAAAAATGATCTGCGACTCGCCCGGCTTGCTGTAACTGCGGATCTTGTCGGCATAGGGCACTTCCTGCAGCGTGCGCTCTATCTTGTCGGTGACCTGCTCGGCCACCTGCTGCGCCGTGGCGCCGGGCCAGTAGGTGCGCACCACCATGGCGCGGAAGGTGAACGGTGGGTCCTCGTCCTGCCCCAGCTGAAAATAGGCCGCAAAGCCCAGCAGCATCAGCACCACCATCAGGTAGCGCGTAAGGGCCGGATGGTCGAGCGCCCACTTGGAGAGGTTGAACCCCTCTTTGGGTTGTACTTGCGTCATGGCGGCAGCCTCAGTTGGCGGTGGAAGCCGCCGCAGCCTGGGCTGCAGGGGATTTTGCTATTGAATTGGTAGCTGCTTGCGCTTTACCAGCGGGCGCCACAGCCACTTTTGGCTGATAAACCAGCACCTTTTGACCCGGCGAGAGCACATGCACGCCCGTGGCCACCACCTGCATGCCGGGCGCGAGGCCACCCGCCACCACGGCCTCGTTGCCATCGGCCGTGGCGATCTGCACCGCCTGCGACTTGACCATGCCGCTGGTCCCGTCCGGCCCCGCTTCATAAACCCACACGGCGGTGCCCTGGCCCTCCTGGCGCAGCGCGCTGGTGGGCAGCTTGATGGCGGGGATGCCTGCGTGGCTCAGCGCCTGGGGCCTGACCGACACCGTGGAGCCCAGCGGCGGCATCTGCGCGCCCTCGATCGCCACCTTGACCTGGTAGGTGCGCGTGGCCGGGTCGGCGCTGGCCGCCACCTCACGCACCCGGCCCGCCAGCTCGCCGCTGGCAGCCCAGCCGTGCAGGGACACCTCGGAGTTGGGCACCATCAGGCCCACCTTGTCCTCGGGCACGGCAAACACCACGTCGCGCGGGCCATCCTGGGCAATGCGCACCACCGGCGTGCCCGCCGCCACCACTTGGCCGGGTTCGGCATCGATACCCGTGATCACCCCGGACACATCGGCCACCAGCGTGGTGTAAGCCGCCTGGTTGCCCTGCGACGACAGCTGCGCGCGCGCCTGGTCCAGCGTGGCCTGCGCGGCCTTCAGGCTCGCGTCGCGGCGCTCCAGCTCGGCACCGCTGATGAAATTCTGGTCCTTGAGCGCCTGGTAGCGCTTGAAGTCCGCCGCCGCCAGGTCGCGCTGCGTGGTGGCGGACTGCAGCTGCGCGCGCGCCGCATCGGCCGCCAGCTGGTAGTCACGCGGGTCCAGCTGCGCCAGCACCTGCCCGGCCTTCACATGCTGGCCCAGCTGCGCCTGGCGCTGCACGATCTTGCCCGCGACCCGGAAACCCAGGCGCGACTCCACACGCGCCCGCACCTCGCCCGAATACTCCACGCTGGACTGCAGCGACCCCACCCCCACCGTCAACAGCTTGACGGAGCGCACAGGCTCCTCGGGCGGCGCGGGGCGCGAGCAGGCGGCCAGCAAAGCCGCAGAAGCCAGCACCAGCCAATAGCGGGCAGGCCGCAGGTAAGACCTCGGAGCGGAGGATGTGAGCATGGGAAAATCCGTGAACAATTAATGACTGACCGGTTAGTAATCTACGAGGCACCCCCTGGTTTTGTCAAGCGACAATTCAGGGTGTGAACGACCGCACCAGCCCTCCACCCCCGCCCGCAACCGCCGCGCCCACCCTGGCCGCGCCAGTGACGCACCACGAGAACTTCCCCGTTGCCTCGCTGCTGTGCCCGCCGCACCTGCGCCCACCCATCGCGGCCATCTACCAC
>DAIQRN010000322.1:0-3839 GCA_036786185.1 Acidovorax sp.
TCCACGCTGTGGTCCAGCACGGTGGTGGGGATGCCCTGGGCCAGCAGCACGCGCGAGACGATCTGCCCGTAGCGGCCAAAGCCCGCGACGATGACGGGCGCCTCCTGGGGCTCGGAGATTTCCTCGGCCTGGGGCGCGGTCTTGAGCCGGGCATAGCGGCGCAGCAGCACGCGGTCCAGCAGCACCAGCAGCAGCGGGCTGATCAGCATCGACAGCGCCACCGCGCCGATCAGCAGCGAGGCGGTTTCGGCCGGGAACACCTTGGCCCCCGCTGCGGCCTGGAAGACCACGAAGGCGAATTCACCGCCCTGCGCCAGCAGCAGCGTGAACACCGGGCGCTCCTGGTACGGGATGTTGACCAGCTTGGCCAGGGTGTAAATGGCGACGGCCTTGGCCGCGAGAAAACCCACCAAGATCAGCGCCATCAGGCCCGGCGAGCGCAGGATCACGCCAAAGTCGATGCTCATGCCCACGGCAATGAAGAACAGGCCCAGCAGCAGGCCCTTGAAGGGCTCGATGTCGGCCTCCAGCTCGCGCCGGTACTCGCTGTCGGCCAGCAGCACGCCGGCCAGAAAGGCCCCCAGCGCCATCGACAGGCCCACGATCACCATCAGATAGGCGATGCCCACCACCAGCAGCAGCGCGGCGGCGGTAAAGATCTCGGGCGTGTGGCTCTTGGCGATCCAGCGCAGCACAGGGCGCAACAGCAGCCGTCCGCCCAGGATGATGGCGGCGATCACGCCCACGATCTTCAGCGCCTCCAGCGCCATGCCACCGGGCGAGTGGTCGGCGCTGCTGCCCGCCGCGGCGCCCAGCACCGGCAGCAGGGCCAGGATGGGGATGGCCGCCACGTCCTGGAACAGCAGAATAGAGAAACCCGCCTGGCCGCTCTGCGTGCGCATGAGGTTGCGCTCGGCCAGCACCTGCAGCGCAATGGCCGTGGATGACAGCGCCAGCCCCAGCGAGCCCACCAGGCTCACGCGCCAGGGCAGGCCCGCCAGCGCCCCCAAGGCAAACAGCACGGCCGCGCAGCCCAGCACCTGGGCGCTGCCCATGCCGAAGATGGGGCGGCGCATCGCCCACAGGCGGCTGGGTTGCAGCTCCAGCCCCACCAGAAACAGCATCAGCACCACGCCAAACTCGGCAAAGTGCAGGATGTCCTGCACGTTGCTGACCAGCGAGAGCCCCCAGGGCCCGATGGCGATGCCCGCCGCCAGGTAGCCAATGATGGCGCCCAGGCCCAGCGCCTTGGCAATGGGCACGGCCAGCACGGCGGCTGTCAGGTAGAGAAAGCCGTAAGTAAGCCAGGTGGGGGCGTGTTCCATGGTGCGGTGGTTGCTTCTTATTTGATAGCTGCTGGCGCTTGCTGATAAAGCGCTAGCCGCCATTTTCGTTCATAAAACCATGGCCCACAAGCCGCGTTAAGATGCAAACCCTTGCGTGGCTTTGTGGCGGTGTATTCATGGATTTGCAGACCTGGCTGGCTTTTTTTGCGGCATCGTGCCTGATCGCGGTGTCCCCGGGCTCGGGCGCCGTGCTGTCGATGAGCCATGGCCTGTCTTACGGGGTGCGCAAGACCAGTGCCACCATTGTCGGCCTGCAGCTGGGCCTGCTGCTGATTTTGCTCGTCGCCGGTGCGGGCGTGGGCTCGCTGCTGCTGGCGTCCGAGCTGGCCTTCAGCACCGTGAAGGTGCTGGGCGCCTGCTATTTGATGTATGTGGGCTTGAGCCAGTGGCGCGCGGGCGATGCATCGCCCCTGCACGGCGACGAGGCTGTGCCTGCGGGCGCCTGGCAAAAGCGCTGCCTCACGGGCTTTTTGACCAACGCCACCAATCCCAAGGGCATCATCTTCATGGTGGCCGTGCTGCCCCAGTTCATGACCGACACCCGCCCGCTGAGGACGCAGCTGGCGGTGATGGCCGCCACCACCGTCGCGGTGGACGTGGTGGTGATGCACGGCTACGCTTTCGGCGCCAGCGCGCTGCGCCGCCTGATGCGCAGCGCCCGGGCCGTGCGCGCGCAAAACCGCGTGTTTGGCGGCCTGCTGATGGCGGTGGGCGCCGGGCTGTTTTTCGTCAAGCGCGGCGGGCAGCATGCTTGACTCCTGTTTTGATAGCTGCTTGCGCTTGCTGGATAAGCGCTGAAGCCTTGTTTGGCTTGTAACCTCAAGGAGATCGTCATGCCAGTGATCGTGGTCGCCAATCCCAAGGGCGGCGTGGGCAAGTCCACGCTGTCCACCAACATCGCGGGCTACTTTGCAAGCCAGGGCCATCCCGTGATCCTGGGCGACGCCGACCGGCAGGAGTCCGCCCGGCTGTGGCTCAGCCTGCGCCCGCCGGTCGCGCGCGCCATTGGCGGCTGGGACACCAGCTCGGACATGATCAGCCGCCCGCCCAAGGGCAGCACGCACGCGGTGCTGGACACCCCCGCCGGCCTGCATGGCTGGCGGCTGAACGATGTGCTCAAGCAGGCCGACAAGGTCATCGTGCCACTGCAGCCCAGCGTGTTCGACATTTTCGCCACACGCAGCTTCCTGGACCAGCTGGCTGCGCACCGCCACGCGGCCGGCGTGCAGGTGGGCATCGTCGGCATGCGGGTGGACGCGCGCACGAAGGCGGCGGAGCAGCTGCACCATTTCGTGGACAGCCTGGGCTTTCCGGTATTGGGATACCTGCGCGACACGCAGAACTACGTGCACCTGGCGGCGCATGGCCTCACGCTGTTCGACGTGGCGCCGGGCCGCGTGGCGCGCGACCTGGAGCAGTGGCAGGGCATCTGCCAGTGGCTGGACGCATGAGGGGAAACACCTGTCTCCCGGCAGACAAAGCCCGCGGGTGCGCGGCGCTACATTGCGCTCATGAAAACCTTCCGCTCCTACACCGAAGTCAGTGCCTGCGTGGGCCAGGAGGTCGCCGTGACCGACTGGATCACCATCACGCAGGAGCAGATCAACCTGTTCGCCCAGGCCACGGGCGACCATCAATGGATCCATGTGGACCCCGAGCGCGCCAAGGCCGGGCCGTTTGGCGCGCCCATTGCGCATGGCTTTCTTACGCTGTCGCTGATTCCGCGCTTCTTCGACCAGGGAATCACGATCGACGGAGCCCGCATGGGTGTGAACTACGGGCTCAACAAGGTGCGCTTCATGGCGCCGGTGCCGGTGGACAGCCGCCTGCGCGCGCGCCTCACGCTGCAGGCCGTCGAACCAGCAGCGCCCGATGGCGTGCAGATGAACTGGCTGGTGACGGTGGAGCGCGAGGGCAGCGAAAAGCCTGTGTGCGTGGCCGAATCTTTGGTGCGCAACTATGGAGCGCCTGCCTGAGCCTGTGCGCCCCGGGGCAGGGGGACTGACGCATGGACCGCCTGCAAGCCATGAAAGTATTTGACCGCGTGGTGGAAGAGGGCAGCTTTGCCGCCGCCGCCCGCGCCATGGACATGTCGCCCCCTGTGGTCACCCGCATGGTGGCCGAGCTGGAGCAGCACCTGGGCACGCGGCTGCTGCAGCGCACCACCCGCAAGCTCGCGCTCACGGATGCAGGTGAAACTTATCTGCAGCGTGTGCGCGCCATTCTGGGCGAGATTGAGGACGCCGAGGCCGCCGCCGCCGCCAGCATGCGCGACCTGAAGGGGGCCCTGCGCATTGTGACGACGCCCGCGCTGGCCACGCATTTTCTGGCGCCCATCGTGGCCCAGTGGCACGCCGAATACCCCAAGCTGATGCTGGACGTCTTCATCGACACGTTTGCCGCTGACCGCGTGGATGAGTTCGATGTGACCATCATGGTTGCGAGCGACGATTTCGACGCCAACATCGTCGCGCGCCCGCTGCTGCATGGCGA
>DAIQRN010000323.1:0-3837 GCA_036786185.1 Acidovorax sp.
GCTGCTGTGGGCCATCTACGGCTACAGCCTGGCGTTCTCGGGCGAGGGCAAGTTCCTGGGCGGCTTCGACAAGATCTTCCTCAAGGGCGTGAACCAGGAGACCTTTGGCGCGCTGGCGACCATTCCCGAGTACGTGTTCGTCGCCTTCCAGGGCACGTTCGCGGCCATCACCGTGGCGCTGGTCGTGGGCTCGTTCGCCGAGCGCATCAAGTTCGCTGCCGTGCTGATCTTCTCCGTGCTGTGGTTCACCTTCAGCTACCTGCCCATGGCCCACATCGTGTGGGGCGGCGGCCTGCTGGCGGCTGATGGCGCGCTGGACTTCGCGGGCGGCACCGTGGTGCACATCAACGCCGGTATCGCCGGCCTGGTGGGCGCCTACATGGTGGGCAAGCGCATCGGCTTTGGCCGCGAAGCGCTCACGCCCCACAGCCTGACGCTGACCATGGTGGGCGCCTCGCTGCTGTGGGTGGGCTGGTTCGGCTTCAACGCGGGTTCTGCCGGTGCCGCCAATGCGGGTGCGGGCCTGGCCTTCATCAACACGGTGCTGGCAACCGCCGCCGCCACGCTCTCCTGGATCGCCGGTGAAGCGCTGCACAAGGGCAAGGCCTCCATGCTGGGCGCCGCGTCCGGCGCCGTGGCGGGCCTGGTGGCCGTCACGCCCGCCGCGGGCTTTGTGGGCCCCATGGGTTCCATCGTCATGGGCCTGATCGCCGGTGTGGTCTGCCTGTGGGGTGTGGGTGGCCTCAAGCGCCTGCTCAACGTGGATGACGCGTTCGACGTGTTCGGCGTGCACGGCGTGGGTGGCATCGTGGGGGCCATCCTGACCGGCGTGTTTGCATCGCAAAGCCTGGGCGGCACGGGCGGCCTGACGCCCGACACCTTCGCCATGGGCGCCCAGGTGTGGATCCAGGTCAAGAGCGTGCTGTTCACCATCGTGTGGTCCGGCGTGGTGGCCTTCATCGCCTACAAGATCGCCGACCTGCTGGTGGGCCTGCGGGTTTCGGAAGAAGCCGAGCGCGAAGGCCTGGACATCACCTCGCACGGCGAGACGGCGTACAACCGCTGATCGGCGGGCGCCTGATGCGCTGCGGTGTCTGGTGGCACTGCAGCGCTGCGCCCAACCATCCGCGCGTTACTCCCCGGCTCTTGAGCCCGCCGACCATCGGCGGGCTTTTTTACGTGCCGCCCGACGCACCGCAGTCATTTGCATGCGGGCTGTTCAAAAAATTCACAACCCCGGCCTGTGGCAGCGCAGGGGCCTGCCGCTACCATCCGGGGCATGGATACCGCCATCGCCCAGATCACCGACCGCGTGCGCGCTGCTGCCGCCCACCAGACCCCACTGCGCATCCGGGGCGGAGGGACCAAGGATTTTCATGGCCTGGCCCTGCAGGGCGAGGTGCTGGACACGCGCGCGCTCTCGGGCATCGTGAGCTACGAGCCCAGCGAACTGGTCGTCACCGCGCGCGCGGGCACGCCGCTGGCCGAGCTGGAGGCCTTGCTTGCCGAGACAGGCCAGTGCCTGCCCTTCGAGCCGCCGCACTTTGGCGACGGCGCCACCGTGGGGGGCATGGTGGCGGCGGGCCTGTCGGGCCCCGCCCGCGCCAGCGTGGGCGCCGTGCGCGACTACCTGCTGGGCGCCATGCTGATCAACGGCCGGGCCGAGCTGCTGACCTTTGGCGGCCAGGTGATGAAGAACGTGGCGGGCTATGACGTGTCGCGCCTGATGGCGGGCGCCTGGGGCACGCTGGGTCTGCTCACCGAGGTCAGCCTCAAGGTGCTGCCCGTGGCCCCGGCCGAGGCCACGCTGCGCTTTGAATGCAACCAGGCCGACGCGCTACGCAAGCTGCACGCCTGGGGCGGCCAGCCCCTGCCGCTCAACGCCAGCTGCTGGGTGCACGACGCGGGCGTGGGAACGCTCTATGTGCGCCTGCGCGGCGCCGTGGCCGCCGTGGAGGCCGCCTGCAAGAGCATGGGCGGCGAGCGGCTGGAAAACGCCACCGTGGCACCCGACTGGACCGCCTGCCGCGAGCAGACCCTGCCCTGGTTTGCCGACCGCGCCCAGCGCCCGGACCACGCCCTGTGGCGCCTGTCGCTGCCGCCCACCGCCCCGGTGCTGACCCTGCCCGCAGGCGCGCAACCGCTGGTGGAATGGCATGGTGCCCTGCGCTGGGTGCAGGCCCCCGCAGCGGCGGGCGAGGCCCTGCGCGACGCCGCGCGCGCCGTGGGTGGGAATGCTTCTATTTTCATAGCTGCTAGCGCAGGTGGGGTAAGCGCTGAAGGCCAATTTGAACTGAATAATGCTGCGCTGGAGCAGATCCACGCGCGCCTCAAGCACAGCTTTGACCCGGCGGGCATCTTCAACCCGGGCCGGGTGGCCAGGGGCTGGTGAATGCGGCGTCTGCGCCACCTCACCGGACACCACCGCACGGTGACCAGCAACCGCGTGCTGGGCCTGCTGCTGGCCTTCAACGCGGGCGCGGTCAACGCCGGGGGCTTCCTGGTGGTGCACCAGTACACCTCGCACATGACGGGCTTCGTCTCCATGCTGGCCGACAACCTGGTGCTGGGTCAGATGCCGCTGGTGCTGGGCGCCCTGGGGGTGCTGTGGGCCTTCATGTCGGGGGCGGGCACCACGGCCATCCTGATCAACTGGGCGCGCCAACGCAAGCTGCACGGCAGCTACGCGCTGCCGCTGCTGCTGATGGCCGTGCTCATGCTGCTGTTCGGCCTGGTGGGCGCCATCACGCTCAGCTGGCCCACGCCGTTCGCCGTGCCGCTCACGGTGTTGCTGCTGTCCTTCATCATGGGCCTGCAAAACGCCACCGTCACCAAGATGTCCTCGTCCCAGATCCGCACCACCCACATGACCGGCGTGGTGACCGACTTGGGGATAGAGCTGGGCAAGATGCTGTACTGGAACCGCACCGGCACCGCGCCCGAATCGCAGGTGCGCGCCAACCAGGCCCGCCTGCGGCTGTTTGCCGGGCTGCTGGGGATGTTCCTGGTGGGCGGCGTTGCGGGCGCGGCGGGCTTCAAGCACCTGGGCTTCGTGTTCGTGGTGCCGTTGGCGCTGGTGCTGCTGGCGCTGTCGCTGCCGCCCCTGTGGTCCGACCGCGACCGGCTGCGCGAGCCGCTGCGCAGGCTGATCCGCTACTGATTTCCCTCCCGACCAGGCATGCGCCATGCAAACCCAACTCGCCCCTGAATACCGCGCCCGCGCCGATGGCCAGCAGGCCGAAGCCATCCTGCGCAAATGCGTGCACTGCGGCTTTTGCACCGCCACCTGCCCCACCTACCAGCTGCTGGGCGACGAGCTCGACGGCCCGCGCGGCCGCATCTACCTCATCAAGCAGGTGCTCGAAGGGGCGCAGCCCACGCGCAAGACCCAGATGCACCTGGACCGCTGCCTCACCTGCCGCAACTGCGAGACCACCTGCCCCAGCGGCGTGCAGTATGGCCACCTGGTGGACATAGGCCGCAAGATCGTCGATGAGAAAGTGCCCCGCCCCGTGGGCGAGAAAGCCCTGCGCTGGGCGCTGAAGGAGGGCCTGCCCTCGCCCCTGTTCGCCCCCGCCATGAAGGCCGGGCAAATGGTGCGTGGCCTGCTGCCCGAGTCGCTCAAGGCCAAGGTGCCCGCACCGCAGGACGCGGGCGCCTGGCCCACGCGCGAACATGCGCGCAAGGTGCTCATGCTGGCGGGCTGCGTGCAACCGGCCATGATGCCTAACATCAACACCGCCACGGCGCGCGTGCTCGACGCCGTGGGCATCCAGACCGTGATCGCACCCAGGGCCGGGTGCTGCGGCGCCGTCAAGTTCCACCTCAACGACCAGG